>CABSNS010000325.1:0-2023 GCA_902479105.1 uncultured Collinsella sp.
AGCACGATATTGCGACGGTTTTTGAGTGGACGCCCACCGGGAAAACTCAGCAGCGTCTTGCGCCCCATGATGACCGGGCAGCCCTTGGTGCAGGCCACAAAATGGCGCATGTCGGCGCGATTGGACACCACCATGTCGCCCTCGCACCCAATGCCCCAATCGTCACACACGGCAACGATAGCAGATAGCTTACACGTCATGAGCACCACCTACACCGCAATGGGAATGTTCTTGACCTGCGGACCGTGCTCGTAGCCCTCCACAATCAGGTCGTCGGTCGTAAACGCATAGAAATCGTGCACGTCGGGGTTAAGCGTTACCTTAGGCGCCGCAAACTGCGGACGCTCGATAAGTTCGCGGACAATATCGACATGACGGTCGTAGATATGGGCGTCGGCGATCACATGCAGCAGCTCGCCGGGAATCATATCGATCGACTGCGCAACCATCATCAGCAAGATGGCGTACTGGCACACATTCCAGTTGTTCGCGGTCAAAATGTCCTGGCTGCGCTGGTTGAGAATCATGTTGAGCGTCGGCTTGTCGTCCTGCGGGCGCTGCGTGACGTTATAGGTCACGCTGTACGCGCACGGATACAGGTGCATCTCGGACAGGTCGCTAAACACATACGTGTTGGTCATGATGCGGCGACTGTACGGTGTGTGCTTAAGATCGTACAGCACTCGGTCCATCTGGTCGAAATCGCCCTCGGCATAATGGCTCTTCTGGCCAATCTGGTACCCGTAGGCCTTGCCGATGGAGCCGGTCTCGTCGGCCCACTCATCCCAAATGTGACTATTGAGGTCATGCACGTTATTGGACTTCTTTTGATAGATCCACAGGATCTCGTCCATGGCGGACTTGAGCGCCGTACGACGCAGCGTAAGTGCGGGGAACTCCTCGCGCAGGTCGTAGCGTGCCGTGACGCCAAAGTTTTTAATGGTATAGGCAGGGGTGCCATCCTCCCACACTGGGCGGACCTTTTGGCCCTCGGTGGTGGTGCCATGGTCCAGAATGTCGCGGCACATGGCTACAAACTGTTGATCAGCCTTGCTCATTGACCCTCCTGTCAGTCGCCTATAAGCGAGATTCATTGTAGCCCAGGCGCACGCGGCCCCACAGCCCTAACATAAGCCCTCATTTTCTGACATATGCCAGAAATTCATTGCGCAAATTTGCACGTTCGCTATTCTATTGTTGACATATGTCAAATAAGGAGTGTGCATGGCAGGAAGACACGAGAAACTGCGCCGTGTCGGGATCATCCCCGAATATCGCGGTTTTACCCCCGATGGCCTGGCGAGCGGCGATGCTATCGATATGACAGTCGACGAGCTCGAGGTGCTGCGCCTGTGCGACTTGGAAGGCCTTAACCAAGAGGCAGTCGCCCAGCACATGGGCATTGCCCGCGCCACGGTGGCGGCAATCTGCAGCCGCGCGCATCGCAAGGTGGCAAACGCGTTGGTCAATGGACGGGCGATTGTCATCGAGGGTGGCAATATCGCATACTCCCCCATCACCACGACAACGGCCGCATGGCCAGCAAAGGAGGTCGACACCATGAGGGTGGCAACAACGTACGACAACGGCAACATCTTTATGCACTTTGGCCGCAGCGAGCAGTTCAAGATCTACGACATCCAGGATGGCAAGGTGCTCAACGAGCAGGTCGTAGGCACCGGTGGCACCGGCCACGGCGCCTTGGCGGGCCTTCTTGCCAACGGTGGCGTTGACACGCTCATTTGCGGCGGTATCGGCGGCGGCGCTATCAACGCGCTTGCCCAAGCCGGCATCACGGTCTATGCGGGCGCCCAGGGCAGCTGCGATGCCTGCGTCGAGGCCCTCATTGCCGGCACGCTCGCACAGAACGGCGAGGCCACCTGCGACTGCCATGGACATGACCACGAGCACACCCATGAGCATGGCGAGTCCTGCGGCTGCCACGGCCATCACGACCACGACGGACATGAGGGCTGCGGCTGCCACTAGCGGCACATACCCCGGCGCCAGCACGCTTCCGCGC
>CABSNS010000326.1:0-2016 GCA_902479105.1 uncultured Collinsella sp.
GTTACCGTGCGTGTGAGCGGTGTCGATGCCGCCGCGGCCATCGCCGCCATCGACGTCGTCGTCCGTCCCCAGTCGACGCTCGACCTGCAGATCGCCCTGGACTCCCCCGTTGCCGGCGAGGGCGTCGTGGGATCCGTGCTGCGCGTGTGCGCCCACGAGTACGCCACCGTCAACGTGGCCTGCGCGCAGACGCTCGACGATAGCTGGATCGCACTCGACGACACCGGCCTGTTCCTGGACGAGGGCGCGCGCGTCAACGTGCAACACACCGTCCTGGGTGCCGGCGCCAGCGCCACCGGCCTTGCCGGCGACCTGCTGGGCGATACCGCCAAGGTCACCATCGATACTGACTACCTTGGCGCCCGCGAGCAGGTGCGCGACTTTAACTACGAGCTGCGCCACCGCGGTCGCAAGACCGAGTGCGAGATCGACGCCAACGGCGTACTGACCGGCACGTCCAAGAAGGTCTACCGCGGCACCATCGACCTCGTGCACGGCTGCAAGGGTGCCGTCGGCACCGAGCGCGAAACCGTGCTGTTGGCCAACAAGGGCGTCGACAACAAGACCGTCCCCGTCATTCTCTGCGACGAGGACGACGTTGCCGGCAACCACGGCGCCACCATCGGTCACGTCCGCGACGAGCAACTGTTCTACCTCGCCTGCCGAGGCCTTGACCAAAACGCCGCCGAGGACCTGTTCATCCGCGCCAAGCTGGAGGACGCCGCGCTTTCCGCGACCGACGAGCGCACCCGCGCCGCCGTCGTCCGCCTGGGCAACAACCTGATCGACAACTTTGAAGAGGAGCTCGCATGATCGACACCGAGCACGTTAAATGCGACACCTGTACCGCACCGGAGCCTATGGAGGTCGACGCCAGCGACGAGGCCTCGCGCGGCTGGCCTACCGTCGACATCGAGACCAATCCCTACAAGGCACAATTCCCGCTTTTCCAGCAGCACCCCGAGATCGCCTTCCTCGATAGCGCCGCCACCGCGCAGCGCCCCGCCTGCGTGCTTGACGCCGAACGCGACTTCTACCAGCGCATGAACGCCAACCCCCTGCGCGGCCTGTACTCGCTGTCCGTCGAGGCAACCGACGCCATCGCGAAGGTCCGCCAGCAGATCGCCGACCTCATCGGCGCCTCACAGGCCAACGAGGTCGTCTTCACCCGCAACACGAGCGAGTCGCTCAACCTGGTCGCCAAGAGCTTTGCGCCCACAGTGCTCAAACCGGGCGACGAGGTCGTCATCACCATCATGGAGCACCACTCCAACCTGATTCCGTGGCAGCAGGTCTGCCGCGAGACCGGCGCCAAGCTCGTCTACCTCTACCCCACCAAGACCGGTCAACTCACCACCGAGGAGGTTCTGTCCAAGGTGGGCCCCAAGACCAAAATCTTGGCCGTGGGTCAGGTTTCTAACGTGCTGGGCGTCGAGAACCCGGTCAAGAACCTCGGCAAGCTCGTCCACAAGTACGGCGGCTATCTGGTCGTCGACGGCGCGCAGTCGCTGCCGCACATGCCGGTCGATGTGGCCGACCTGGGAGCCGACTTCTTTGCCTTTAGCGCGCACAAGGCCATGGGCCCCATGGGCATCGGCGTGCTGTGGGGCAAGATGGACCTGCTCAACGCCATGCCGCCCATGCTCACCGGCGGCGAGATGATCGATTCGGTCACCGAGCAGGACGCCGTCTGGGCGCCCGTTCCCGAGAAATTCGAGGCCCCGGCACGCAGGACGCCGCCGGCATCTTCGCCACGGGCGCCGCCCTTGATTACCTGGTCAACACGGTGGGTTACGAGAACATCCAGGCCCGCGAGCAGGCACTCGTCCACTACCTGATGGGCGAGCTCATGCAGCTCGACTTTGTCCAGATCATCGGCTCCATCTATTGGGACAACCACCACGGCGTTGTGAGCTTTAACGTCAAGGGCATCCACCCGCACGACGTCGCGAGCATCATGGACATGGACGGCGTCTGCATCCGCGCCGGCCACCACCTGTCTCTTATACACATCTG
>CABSNS010000327.1:0-2007 GCA_902479105.1 uncultured Collinsella sp.
TCTCACCGTCGCGCACCACTACGGCTGCGATGGGCACCTCGCCCACCGCCGCGGCGGCGCGCGCCTCGGCCAGTGCCTCGCGCATGAACTTCTCGTCGATTTCGGTGATCGTCATCGTTCGCCTTCCCTGTTGCAAATTCAAAACGATGCTATCATTACGACTCACGGAGAGATGGCAGAGCGGTTGAATGCGGCGGTCTTGAAAACCGTTGAGCGCGAGAGCGTTCCGGGGGTTCGAATCCCCCTCTCTCCGCCACTTTAGTGATTCACCGGTGTCATGGTCCGCTCAAACAGCGCATCGACCACGTCGGCTATCTCAGGTCGACGCTCAAGATCGTGGCCCGATTCCCACCATATCGTGAAAAGTCGAATAATACCGCCGGCGACAAACTCAGACGTCGTCTCGAGTGACACGGGGGCCAGGGCATCCTCGGCAAGCACGTTCATCACACGCTCGCGGATGGAGCGGGCAATGCGGTCGCAAATAACGTTGGTCAACATGCCCGACATGCTGCTTGCCAAAATGTTATCCATGAGCTGCTCGTGCGCCAGAATCAAATCCATGGCATCGTCCAAAATCGCGTGCCGAAGCGCGCGCACGTCCTCGGCAGACACCGCGCCGGCCTCATCGGGCTGTTTTTGCGGCAAGCCCGACATGAGCTCATCGATATAAAAGGCAAAGTAATCGTTCTTGTCGCGAAAGTGCTTGTAGAACGTCGTGCGGCGAATCATGGCGCGGTCGCACAGCATGGCAACCGTCAGGTCCTCAAAACGATGCTCCTCGAGAAGCTCGGTAAAGGCATCGAACAGGGCGCGGTAGGTTTTCTTAATGCGAAGGTCCACTGGTATCGCCATCCTCAGGGCAAAGACAACACTCGTCAATCTGTCGCATATCTTACACCTGTACCTCGCGCGCTTTGCCCCGGTGCCAACCCCGCCGAAAACACAACGCTTACCGGAAAGTTCGGCACGGCAAAACGTTGCGGGTATACTAGTAGCGTTATACCAACGGCAGCTGGCGCATGCCGCCGCGGCCATTCGAAACGGAGACATCATGATTACCGTCATCATCGGCATCGTTGTTGTCATTGTGATTGTCTGCGCCATCGCCGGCATCTACAACAACATGGTCACTAAGCGTAACCGCATCGACAACGCCTGGCAGAACATCGATACGCAGCTGCAGCGCCGCAACGACCTGATCCCCAACCTGGTCGAGACCGTCAAGGGCTACGCCAAGCACGAGCAGGAGACGCTCTCCGCCGTGATCAGCGCGCGTAACACCGCCGTCAAGGCCACCACGCCCGAGGCCAAGATGGAAGCCGACAACGTGCTGACCGGTGCGCTGCGCCAGCTCTTCGCCGTAGCCGAGGCCTACCCCGATCTTAAGGCAAACACCAACTTTACGCAGCTGCAGGCATCGCTCGAGGATACCGAGAACAAGATTAGCTATGCACGCCAGAGCTACAACGATTGCGTGCTCAGCTACAACAACGCCATCCAGACGTTCCCGGCTGTCATCTTTGCCGGCATCTTCCAGTTTAAGGAGCGCCAGGGCTTCGAGGCCGCCGAGGCAGCCCGCCAGGCCCCGACCGTCAAGTTCTAGTAGTTTGGCAGCGCATCCTTAATCGGCCAAATGCATAAACCGCCCCGTCGAATGCATACTTCGACGGGGCGGTTTCCTTTTTCGCGAAGGTCCCCCTCTAAGCGCCGTGCATTTTTAGGAGTATTCAACATAACCAAGAGCTTCGGGCGCCACGATAAATGCCAAAGACCGCGAATATCCCTGCAAATCAAACGCTGCCAGCCCATAACCCCGCCCATCATCCGTAGAAAACATCGAGAAATTCCGATTTTTTGCCCGAGGTCGGTATGCAGGGGCCTTCGATTGCAGAATACTCGCAAAAATGCACGTCGCCACCGCCCCCACATGGCGCGAAGCAAAACACAAGCGCGGCCTAAAAGGCCGCGCGCCATGTTTATTCCTGTCTCTTATACACATCTCCG
>CABSNS010000328.1:0-2002 GCA_902479105.1 uncultured Collinsella sp.
CCGCGTACCTTGGTATCGCCCTCAATGCCCTTCAGAAACAGGCAGACCTCCACGCCCATAACCGAACGCACCACATCGACCAGGCCGTCGCACTCATCCGAAGTGACGCCGCAGGCCTCGAGGTCGCTCTGGTACGCATAACTATATGCCACGCGACCGTGCGCCACTGTTTTGATGCGGCCCATAACGATGGACTTGAGATGCAAGAACTCCACGCGCATGCTCTGGTAGACCTCGAGCGCAACACGCGCCGGATCGGCACCGTGCGCGACCAGGCGCGAGGCGGCATGGAACGCAGCAGCATCGGCGTTTTGATACTGAAAACGACCGGTATCGGTCACTAGGCCGCACAGCAGGCAGGTCGCGACACCATCGCGAGCCACAATGCCACAATTGTCCAAAAAGCGGTCGATGATCATGGCGCAGGCTGCGGCGCAGACGCACCTCAGGCTCAGCTCGGCAAATTCCTCGCGCGCCGGATGGTGATCGAAGCACACCACATGCGACGAGCGGCGGAGCACCTCGGCTGAGTTGTTCAGACGCTCGACGACCGGCACGTCCACCGAGATGAACAGGTCCGGATTGTCGGTATACGCAGATGCCGGCACCAGGCGATCGGAGCCTTCCATAAAGCGGTAGATGCGCGGAACCGGGTCATCGTCTGCCAGCAGCAGCGCAATATCCTTGTTGGGGAAAAACTTCATGAGCGAAAGGCCCAGACCCAATACGGAGCCCAGGGCGTCGCCATCGGGAGAAGTGTGTCCCGAAATCGCAATGGAGGACGCACCCTCGATGAGCTCGAGGATGCGTCGCTGAATATCTGCAGACTCGCACGAGGCGAGGTCGGCGGAATTAGTCATCTAAAGCTGCCTCCTGGGCGGCATCCGCTATCGGATAGCCGTCCTCGTCCTTTTCGATCGCAAGCGTGGCGGGAACGTTTTCCAGCGCACGCGTGATGCGCTCGGCTTCATCGGTCGAGCGATCGATGCGAAAATCGAGCTCGGGCGTAACACGCCAATCGAGAGAGCGAGCCAACAGACTGCGAATACGGCCCTTGGCGCTTGCGAGCGCCTCCATGACCTCGTCGTAGCGGCTCGCATCGCACGACACGTACACACGCGCGAACGAACGGTCCACCGCGACCTCGACCGCAGTCAAAGTAACCAGGTCGAGACGCGGATCGGAAACCTCAAAGAGCAGGATATAACCAAGCTTCTCGCGAAGCTGCTCGCCCAGACGGCGGGTTGCCTGCGTTTGCTTCATAGCGCTACCCCCTACTCGGTACGGGCAACCTGGTCGATGCGGTAACCCTCGATCTGGTCTCCGGGCTTGATGTCCTGGAAGTTCTCCAGGCCAATGCCGCCCTCGGAACCGCTCTTGAGGCTCTTGGCCTCATCCTTGTAGTGGCGCATCGAGGCGATCTTGCCGTTGAAGACCACGATGCCGTCGCGCACCAGACGCACGGAATCGGTCGCGGCGATCTCGCCCTCTTCGACGCGGACACCGGCGGCGATACCGACTTTGGGCACCTTGAAGGTGTCCAGGACAGTCGCGGTACCCGTGGCGACCTCGACCTCGGTGGGCTTGAGCATGCCGATACGGGCGGCGTCAAGCTCCTCGAGGCACTTGTAGATGACGTCGTAGCAACGGATCTCGACGCCCTCGCGCTCGGCGGCGGAGCGGGCCTTACCGTCGGGACGGACGCCAAAGCCGATGATGATGGCGTTGGAGGCGTCGGCCAGAACGACGTCGGTCTCGTTGATTGCGCCAACGGCGGAGTGGATCGTGTTGATGCGAACCTCGGACTGATCCATCTTGTCGAGCGAGTCCTGAAGGGCCTCGATGGAACCCTGGACGTCGGCCTTGATGATTAGGTTGAGCTCCTTGACCTCGGCGTCGGCAATGGTCTCGAAGAGGTTCTCGAGCGTGACGTGCTTGACGCGGCTCTGCTCCTCGATACGGGCCTTGAGCTGTCTCTTATACACATCTGACGCTGCCGACG
>CABSNS010000329.1:0-1998 GCA_902479105.1 uncultured Collinsella sp.
TCCTGTTCCCGCTGGCAGTGGGCCTGGCGCACTCCTTTGTGGCACTTAAGGTGATTATCGAGCTGGTGAGCATATTCGGAAATATGAGCATCGGCGGCACCGTGGGCCTCACCTGTGCAATCTTCCTGGCAGCCTACGGCGGCTACTTCCTGGTGACGTACCTCATGAGCGCTGGCATGGTGCAAGCTGCCATAGCCACCCGCTACAGCGAATAGGCGACCTAAAGCAAAACAATTGCAGGTTGAGCATAAGTCAGCGAAAGCGCCCCTAAGCGATCAAGGTGACGTGAAAGAGGAGGGAAGCGTACTTTGGTACGCGACCGACGATTGAACGTCAGATTGCCGCTTAGGGGCGTTTGCAGCGTCGGTAGGTTATGGCGTTCTACGAACGCCATAACCTACAGCGCGTCAGCGCAGCGCTTACAGATATGCGCGTGGCCGTTGTACTCGCCGACGGTGGTGCGGTAGTTCCAGCAACGGTCGCAGCACTCGCCCTCGGCAGCATCAATGCAGACGGAGAGTTCCTCGCCCTGAGTCAGCTCAACATCGGAGACGATGTAGAACTCGGCCAGATCGACGGCCTTATCACCGGTCAGCAGCGCGTACATCTCGGCGGGAACGACCGCCTTGACGCGGACCTGCTGGCTCTTGGTGAAGGTGCCGGCAGAACGGGCATCCTCAAGGGCCTTGGTCACGGCGCTACGGAGCTCGAGCGAAGCCTCGAGCACGCCCTCGAACTCATTGGCCTCGTCGACCGTGATGGGCGACTTGTACCAATCGAGCAGCGCGGCGTACTTCTGGTGATCGACGCAGCCAGCGGGCGCATATGCCATGGCCTCGTCAACCGTGTAGGACAGGATCGGCTGCAGGTCGCGCATGAGCATCGAGAAGAGCTCGGCCAGCACGGTCTGGGCGCTGCGGCGCTCGAGCGAGCCGGGCTTGTCGCAGTACAGACGGTCCTTCAGGGCGTCGAGGTACACGTTGGAGAGCTCGGTAACCACGAAGTCGTAGAGCGCACGGTAGGCGCGCGGGAACTCGTAGCTGGCGTAGGCGTCGTCGACCTCGGCCTGAACCTGAGTCAGGCGGGCAACCATGAGCTTGTCGAGCGGCAGCAGGTCGGCAAAGGCGACGCCGTCGGTCTCGGGCTCAAACTGACCCTCGAGCTCGGAGAGCAGGAAGCGCAGCGTGTTGCGGAAACGGCGATAGGCATCAGACGTACGAGCGAGAATCTCATGGTCGATGGAGACGTCGGAGCTGGTGTCGACGGAGGCAACCCACAGACGGATGATGTCAGCGCCCATCTCGTCGCAGACCTTGTTGGGGTCGATGACGTTGCCGAGCGACTTGGACATCTTGCGGCCCTGGCCATCGAGCGTGAAGCCCTGCGAGACGACCGCCTTGTACGGAGCTTGGCCGTTGGCACCCACCGAGGTGAGCAGCGAGCTCTGGAACCAACCGCGATGCTGGTCGGAGCCCTCGAGATACACGTCAGCCGGGTACTCAAGCTCGGGTCGATACTCGCAGACGGCCTTCCAGGACACGCCGGAGTCCCACCACACGTCGAGAATGTCCTTATCAGCCTTGAGGTGATGGCCGCCACACTTGGGGCAAACGCAAGCCTCGCCCAGGTAACTCTCGGGAGCGTCGGTGAACCAGGCGTCGGAGCCCTTCTCGTGGAAGAGCTTGATGACGCCGTCGAGCGTGGCGTCGTTCATGACCTTCTCGCCGCAGTCGGCGCAAGTGTAGCTGGGGATAGGCACGCCCCAGTTGCGCTGACGGCTGATGCACCAGTCGGGACGCTGCTCGACCATGGCGCCGATGCGGTTGGCGGCGTGAGCCGGATACCACTTGACGTTCTCGCGGACCTCTTTGCCAGCCTGCTCGCGCAGACCGGTCTTGTCCATCGAGACGAACCACTGGTCGGTAGCACGGAAGAGCACCGGGTGCTTGCAGCGCCAGCAGTGCGGATAGCTGTGCGTGATCTTCTTCTCCTGTCTCT
>CABSNS010000330.1:0-1996 GCA_902479105.1 uncultured Collinsella sp.
CTCGGAGATGTGTATAAGAGACAGGCGCAGTCGCGTGAATCGATGATGTAGTCGGCCCAGGCGCGGTAGCGTGGCATGCGCTGTTCGGCCAGCTTGTCGATACCGTCGCGGGCGGTGATGGGACGGCCCTTGTGGGCGAGTTCATCGAGCTTGCGGTTGAGCATCACGATTTGGCTGTTCTGGTGCAACAGCGGATAGTTCTCGTCACGCGTGACCACGCCGCCGCCGGTGGAGAGCACCAGGCCGCTGCGCTTGGAGATGTCGGACAGCGCCGCCGTCTCCTGCTCGCGGAAGGCCGCCTCGCCGCGCTCGACGATATAGTCGGCACAGGGCATGCCCAGACGCTTCTCAAGCGCGGCGTCCAGGTCGATGTGCTCGCGACCCGTGAGCAGGGCAATCTGCTCACCCACGCGGGTTTTGCCCGAGCCCGGCATGCCGATCAGCGCGATGTTCTGTTCGCGGCGTGACAAGCGCTCCGTTACATCCAGGATGCGCTCGCGCGGGGTGACCTGGCCGGTATAGCGCTCGACGGCCTGTGCCGCTTGGGCCACGAGCATCAGCAGGCCGCCGATGCAGGGGATGCCGCGGCGCTCGGCCTCGAGCATGAGTCCCGTACGGGCAGGGTTGTAGACAATATCGATGACGCCTTCGAGTGCGTCAAGTCCTTCGAGCGTGCAGGGGGTGTCGGGGCAGTGGGGGAACATACCGACAGGCGTGCAGTTGACGAGTAGGGCGGCGTCGGACTGCTGCGCGATGTTGCCGTAGTTGACCTCGCTCGTGCGGCCCACGGGCACCACGGTGGCGCCCAGGTCGCCGAGCACCATGCTTGCCGTGGTGCCGGCACCGCCGGTGGCGCCAAGCACGAGGACCTTTTTGCCGGCAACCTCTACGCCCAACTCCTCGACCAGACACTGGAAACCGAAGTAGTCGGTGTTGTCGCCGCGCAGGCGGCCGTCGGCTAGGCGCGTGATGGTGTTGACGTTGCCCATGCGCTCGGCCAACGGACTCAGCTCGTCTAGGTAGTCCATGACGGCGCGCTTGTAGGGGATGGTCACGTTGGTGCCCTCCCACTCGTCGCCCGTCATAAAGGCCGCGAGGTCCTCGGGCTCGCGCTCAAAACGCACGTACTCGAGCCCAGCGAGTTCTTTGTAGATGGTCGGGGTGTAGCTGTGGCCCAGCACGCGGCCCAGCACGCCGTAGGGGCGGGTTGCGGCGGTATCGGTCATCTAGAGCACCTCCGTGTAGCTGCCAAAGTAGGTGAAGCTCTCACACACGTCGTCGATGGAATCGAGCAGGTCGTCGAGGGCCTTGCTGCCAAAGGGGCAGTCCAGATCAAAGTAGAACATAAACTCAAAGTCGCGGCCGGGGATGGGGCGGCTCTCGAGCTTGATGAGGTTGATGTTGAGTGCGTAGAAGCGCTCGAGCACGCGATAGAGGGCGCCTGGCTCGTTGGCCGTGGTGATCATGAGCGAGGTGCGATTAGCGCCGGGGTAGACGCGCGGCTCGCGGCTGATGACGACAAAGCGCGTGTAGTTGTTGTCCGAGTCTTGGATATTGGGCTCCAGCACCTCGAGGCCATACAGCGTGGCACAGCTGCGCGAGGCGATGGCGGCGACGTCGGTGCGCTCGGAGTTGGCGACCATCTCGGCCGACATGGCCGTGTTGGGGTACTTGGTGGCGTGCAGGCCGTGCGCCTCGATAAAGCCGGCACACTGGGCGATGGCTTGGCCATGGCTGTAGACCTCGCGCACGTCTGCGAGCTTGGTGCCGGGCTTGACGAGCAGGTTGTGATCGATCTTGAGGCGCAGCGAACGCACGATGTGGAAGTCGAACTGGGCGAGCAAGTCGTAGACGGCATTGACCGAGCCGGCGGTTGAGTTTTCGATGGGCAGCACGCCAAACTCGCAGAAGCCGTCGCGCACGGCGCGCATGACGCCCTCGAAGGTCTCGAAGAACGCGATGTCGGGCACGTCGAAGAGCTTGCACGCGGCGATCT
>CABSNS010000331.1:0-1993 GCA_902479105.1 uncultured Collinsella sp.
CGCTGGCTAATGCTGCTGGAGGGGCTGCGAACGGAGACAAGGCCGCGATCAGGCCGATGGCGACTGCCGCGATTCTTCCGCTCTTCTGGATGCTCTTAAACATGGCAATCCTTTCCTCTAAATATGAATGTCGATACTGCCATGGTTAATCGGGATTCGAAAATCTTGTTGCGCAACATTCACCATTGGCAACATTTTTCGGCCAGCTGTGCCGTCCCCAAGAGATCATTCTGAGCTGCGGTGAAATAGGGACTAAATGAAGTCTCCAGAGGCCAAAACAGTCCCTATTCCACCACAACTTCATGGGGATGTGTGACAATGCCCGTCGGAAAACATCTGCTGTCTTTGGGGGCCTATCTATGCTGTACGAGTTTTGTGCCGAGAACTTTGAGCGAGTGCCGGCGGCCATCGAGGCCGGTGCGGGGCGCATTGAGCTGTGTGACAACCTCGCCGTCGGTGGCACCACGCCTTCCGCCGGCGTTATCAGCGCTACAGTCAACTACGCTCACGATCACGACGCGCGAGTGATGTGCATGATTCGTCCGCGTGGTGGCGACTTTCATTACAACCAGGACGAGCTGCGCATGATGGAGATGGACCTGGGCCTTGCTGTGAGTGCCGGCGTTGACGGTCTGGTCTTTGGCTGCTGTAAGCCCTGTGCCAGCGGCTGGGCGCTCGACGAGCTCACCCTCGGCGCCCTCGTTATGGCTACGGGCTGCGCGACCGAGGAGTGCAAACGCGAGCCCATCGACATCACTTTCCACATGGCGTTTGATCAGCTCTCGCCCGAGGCTCAGCTCGATGCCATTGATACACTTGCCGACTGCGGCGTCACGCGCATCCTCACGCATGGCGGTGCGGCCGGTACGTCGATCGAGGACAATTTCGATCACCTGGCTCGTTTAATCGAGTATGCGGGCGATCGTTTGACCATCCTTCCCGGCGGCGGCATCACTACGGCAAATCGCGACGCGGTCGCGGCGGCGCTCGGCGTCTCCGAGCTCCATGGCACCAAGATCGTGCCGCTGGAGGTATAACCCGTGGCGCTGGTATTTGACGTTCAGCAGGCGAGCGGCAAGCCCGACGATAATCGTCGCCCTGGCACCGCGTGCCCTTTTTGCGACACGGAGGGGCTCGCCAACATCATCCAGCGCGATGGTGACTGCATCTGGCTCGAGAATAAGTTCAAGACCTTGCGGGCCACCCGTCAGACCGTATTGATCGAGTCGGCCAATCACGACGCCGACCTGGTGACCTACGAACCGGATGAGCTGCATCATGTGATGCGGTTTGCCCTGGGCTGTTGGCAGCAGATGATCGATTCCCAACAGTACCGCAGTGTGCTCATGTACAAGAACAAAGGCCCGCTTTCGGGCGGCAGCCTCGTCCACCCACACATGCAGATTGTGGGTTTGGAGCAGGAAGACGGCTATGCGGCGCTGACCTCAGCCAACTTTGAAGGCATCGATGTCTGGCAGCAGGGGAGAATCTCGGTCAACATCTCAACCGAGCCGATCATGGGGTTCTTTGAGGTCAATGTTTCAGCCCCGCAGGGAATCGCCGCCAGCGATGACACGAGAGACCAAGCCGAGACGGATCTCTTCGCCGATGCGATCCAGGTAGCTCTGCGTTATATCCTGAACGAGCACCATGGTGGTCGCGCAGAGTCGTACAACATGTTCTTCTATCACCTGAGCGGCCGGACTATTGCCAAGGCGCTTCCGCGTTGGGTGGTTTCGCCCTACTTTGTCGGCTATCGTTTGGCCCAGGTCAATGCCGAGACGACGCTCGATATCGATGCTGAGCGCCTGCGCGCACGCATGGAGGCGCTTGCATAGCCAAGGGCTCGGCCTCGCGCCTGTGGCTGGCTATTTCGCCATTACGCTGCGGCCGGCTTCGACTCGCTTGCGCTGGGCGGCGCGCTCCTCGCCGGTCAGTCGCTCAAAGAGATGCCCGATAAGCGAGGCGAGCACCTGCTGAAACAGGGTGCCGC
>CABSNS010000332.1:0-1991 GCA_902479105.1 uncultured Collinsella sp.
TCAAGGAGATCCGTTCCCTCGCGCTGGACATCGAGCCCATGCACGATGCTGACGAGGACGCCTCCGCCCCTGTGACCGCCGAGGAGACCTCTGCTCTCGACGACCTGGCTGCGCTCGCCGGCGTTGACGCCGACGTCGAGGCCGAGGATGCCGAGACCGCCGAGGCACCCGAGGCTGTCGCCGCCACGACCACTGATAAGGAGTAGTTGACTGTGGCAGATTTCGAAGCTACTGATTTTGACTCGGTAAAGATCTCCCTTGCCTCCGCCGACCAGATCCGTTCCTGGTCGCACGGTGAGGTCAAGAAGCCGGAGACCATCAATTACCGTACCCTCAAGCCCGAGAAGGACGGCCTGTTCTGCGAGAAGATCTTCGGTCCCGCCAAGGACTGGGAGTGCTCCTGCGGCAAGTACAAGGGCATCCGCTTTAAGGGCATCGTCTGCGAGCGCTGCGGCGTCGAGGTCACCTCGGCCAAGGTGCGTCGCGACCGCATGGGCCACATCGAGCTCGCCGCTCCCGTGTCCCACATCTGGTACTTCAAGAGCCCCACGAGCTTCCCGATGAGCCGTATGCTCGACATCAAGTCCAAGGACCTCGAGAAGGTTCTGTACTTTGCCAGCTACATCATCACCGAGGTTGACTACGAGGCTCGCGAGGCCGACGCCGACGACCTGCGCGAGGAACTTGCCGCCGATCTGGAAGAGATCGATGCCGAGTGCGCTCGCCAGATCGAGTCCCTCAAGGAGCAGGGCGACCCCGAGAACTTTGACGAGTTCTCCGACGAGGAGCCGCTGACCCCCGAGGAGATCGCCTCCGGCATCGTCGACATCGAGGAAGAGTGCAAGGACGAGAAGCAGCTCCGCACGGACGCTTTCAACGCCTTCATGAAGCTCACCGAGCGCGACCTCATCTCCGATGAGCCGCTGTTCCGTGAGATGACCCGTTACTACTCCATGTACTTCAAGGGTGGTATGGGTGCCGAGGCCGTTCGCGACCTGCTCGCTGCCATCGACCTCCCCTCCGAGGCCGAGAAGCTCAAGGCCATCATCGCCGACGAGGACTCCCAGAAGCAGAAGCGTGAGAAGGCCGTTAAGCGTCTCGAGGTCGTTGACGCCTTCCTGAAGGGCGGCAACAGCCCCGCAAACATGATCCTGGACGTCATCCCGGTCATTCCGCCCGATCTGCGCCCGATGGTCCAGCTCGATGGCGGCCGCTTCGCCGCGTCCGACCTCAACGACCTGTATCGTCGCGTGATCAACCGTAACAACCGACTCAAGCGCCTGCTCGACCTGGACGCCCCTGCGATTATCGTGAACAACGAGAAGCGCATGCTCCAGGAGTCCGTGGACGCCCTGTTCGACAACGGCCGTCGTGGTCGCCCGGTCTCTGGCCGTGGCGGTCGCCCGCTCAAGTCGCTCGCCGAGGCCCTCAAGGGCAAGCAGGGTCGTTTCCGTCAGAACCTGCTGGGTAAGCGTGTCGACTACTCCGGCCGTTCGGTTATCGTTACCGACCCCAAGCTGCTGCTGCACCAGTGCGGTCTGCCCAAGACCATGGCGCTGGAGCTCTTCAAGCCCTTCGTTATGAAGCGCCTGGTCGAGCTCGGCAAGGTCGAGAACATCAAGGGCGCCAAGCGCGCTATCGACCGCGGTGCCACCTTTGTGTGGGATATCCTCGAAGAGGTCATCGACGGCCGCGTCGTGCTGCTCAACCGTGCACCGACCCTGCACCGTCTGTCCATCCAGGCCTTTGAGCCGGTGCTGGTCGAGGGCAAGGCTATCCACCTGCACCCGCTGGTCTGCTCGCCCTTCAACGCCGACTTCGACGGCGACCAGATGTCTGTCCACGTGCCGCTGTCCAGCCAGGCTCAGGCCGAGGCCCGCGTGCTCATGCTCTCTGCGAACAACCTGCGCTCGCCGGCATCCGGCAAGCCGGTCAACATCCCTTCGCAGGACATGATCATCGGTGTGTACTACCTGACCCAGGTCCGCGAC
>CABSNS010000333.1:0-1983 GCA_902479105.1 uncultured Collinsella sp.
CATTTTGCGTTATCGCCAGGTCAATGATCCGTTTTCCTCCGTCCCCTTCGGATCATTAGGCGGTGGCGCGGCCGAGCCAGTTGCCGCTGTGGTGGTAGATGGTAAACATCGTGGCCGTGATGAGCCAGGTTACGGGGTAAACCAGCAGCAGGTGCTCAAGGGACGGATCAAACGGCATAATCGCAAACACCCAGATCACCCTGAGCACGACGGTGCCAAAAATCGTGAGCAGCATGGGCTGCAAGCTCACGCCGGCGCCGCGGATAGAGCCCGACGCGTTTTCGATAATCGAGAAGATCGCGTAGAACGGCGCGATGAAATGAAGAATCGTCGTGGTGTAGGCCGAAATCGAAGCATCGCCGACAAACAGACGCGACAACGGACCCGAGAACACCAGCAGCACGGCAGACAGGCCACCAATGAGCATAAACGACAGCACGAGCGACGTATGGTAGCCCTTGCGCATGCGCTCGTAGTTGCGCGCGCCAAAGTTCTGCGCCGAGAACGTAGTGATCGATACGCCGAGCGCCTCGGTCACCATCCAGATAATGCCATCCAGGCGCCCAGATAGACCCCAAGCAGTCGTGACATCGGCGCCAAACGAATTAACCGACACCTGGATCAGCACGTTCGAGATCGAATAGGCAGCCGATTGAAAACCGAGTGGCAGACCACACGAGATCATACTCTTGCAAATACCGCGATCGATGCCGAGCTTAGACAGCGAAAGACGCCATGCACCCGGAGCGCGCATCATGCGCAACACGATCATCGTTGCATTGCAGCAAATGGTCAGCGCCACTGCGATGCCGCAGCCCAGCGCCTCCATATGCAACACAGCGACAAAGATGATATCCAGCACCACGTTAACCAGGCAGCCAGAGGCAATGATCACGGCGGGCCCGCGCGTATCGCCCACGGCACGCAGCAGTGCGGTTCCCATATTCAGCAGCAGTGCCGCAACCATCGCGGCAAAATAACAGCGAGCATAGGCCACGCCCTCGGCCAATAGTTCATGCGGCGTGTTCATAAGCACCAGCATGGGCTCAACGAACACTATGCCAAGAATCGAGAAAGCGATACCGCCCACCAGCGCGAGCGTCATGGCTGTATGGACCGAACGACTCAGTCGCTCATCATCGTGCTGGCCAAAATACTGACCGGTAATGACCGCGCAGCCGGCGCCAACGCCAACGCAAAAGCCAATGCAGAGCTCGGTGAGTACCATCGTGGCCTGAATGCCGCCCAGCGCGAGCTTGCCGCCAAACTGGCCAACGATATACGTACCGATAAGCGTGTAGGCCTGCTGAAAAAACGAACTAAAAAAGATGGGAACGCACAGCGACAGCAATTGCTGCCAAATGACACCTTGCGTTACATCGATCGCCGTAGATTTCTTAGCCACACGCCCTCCCCACACGCATACGTCAAACAGCAAAACAGCAATTTAAAACCAAAGCCAAATCCAGCTTAGCACCGACTGGCGGCGACCGAAACACCCCGAATTAGAGCACAGTGCGGAATAACTGCCTAGTGATACAAACCCGGCTGGTAGTGATACTCATTGCTCACGTGCGGGCACAGCTGCCAAAAGGCGACGGCGCTCGCCGCGGCCACGTTAAGCGAATCGACCCCGTGCGCCATCGGAATGCGCACCGCGTGGTCGCAGCCGGCAATGGTCTTGGCGCCCAAGCCGGCACCCTCGGTACCCATAAAGATCGCCAGGCGGTCTATCTCCTGCAGCGCGGGGTCGTCCAGCGACACCGAATCGTCCGTCAGCGCCATGGCGGCACACGAAAAACCGGCATCGTGCAGCGCCGCCAACCCGTCATGCGGCCACACGCGCGCCTCACTACCGATACGCGTCCACGGCACCTGAAACACGGTGCCCATACTCACACGAGCCGAGCGACGATACAGCGGATCGCAGCACGTAGGGCTCACCAGAATGCCGTCGACATTGAGTGCGGCGGCCGAGCGGAA
>CABSNS010000334.1:0-1976 GCA_902479105.1 uncultured Collinsella sp.
GGAGTCTCGTGGGCTCGGAGATGTGTATAAGAGACAGGGTTGACCTCAATGCCAACGCCGGTCAGAGCGTCGACGGCAGCGCCGACGGCGAACGGGTTAACCGTGGAGCCCAGGCAGCCGCAGCCAGCGCCGAGCAGGACGGTAGCGGCGCCGACCATGGGGTCGAAGCCAGCGGCCATCATGGTGGCGGCGAGCAGGGCGTAGAAGGGAACGGTCTCCTCGCACATACCATAGGTGGTACCACCGAGGGAGAAGATGAGCATAAGGACAGGAATGAGCATGATCTCGTTACCCTTAAGCTTCTGCACCAGGACGGCGATGCCGTTGTCCAGAGCGCCGGTCTCGGTCATCATGCCGAGGAAGCCGCCCAGGATCATAACGAAGAGGCAGACGGGCAGAGCGTCAGCGAAGCCCTTAATCGGGGCGGTGCAGAAATCGCTCAGACGGGCGGCAGTAACCGCGCCGCCGGACGTGCCGGAGACGATAACGGTAACAACTGCAACAATTGCCAGCAGAGCAAGAAGAATGGTGAACGATGAAGGCATACCGCGCTTTTTCTTAGCGGTCTCAGTCATAGTTCTCATCCCCCCTTCATAAATCATTTACTGATCTCGCCCGAAGCGGCTCTTCCGTGCCGTGCCTGCCGCTCGATGCGAGATTTTTACCAGATAAAGCCGCTCGGGGTGCGCAGCAATACACCCCGAGCGAGATGCTAGATGCTCTTACTTGAGCGTGGCATACATGACAGCCTTGATGGTGTGCATGCGGTTCTCGGCCTCGTCGAAGACCTTGGAAGCGGGGCTCTCGAAGACCTCGTCGGTGACCTCCTGCTCGGTGATGCCGAACTGCTCGCACTTCTCGGCGCCAATCGTGGTGTTGGTGTCGTGGAAGCTGGGCAGGCAGTGCAGGAAGATGGCACCCGGGTTGGCCATAGCCATGACCTCGGAGGTAACGCGATACGGGGTGAGCTGAGCGATGCGCTCGGCCCAGACCTCGTCGGGCTCGCCCATGGAGACCCACACGTCGGTGTAGATAACGTCGGCACCGGTGACGCCGTCCTTGACGTCGGTAGTCAGCTTGATGGTGCAGCCGTTGGCCTCGGCGATGGGCTTGCAGGCCTCGATGACGTCGTCAGCGGGCATGCACTCCTCGGGGCCGCAGGCCACGAAGTTCATGCCGAGCTTGGAGCAGACAACCATGAGGGAGCGAGCGACATTGTTCTTGCAGTCGCCCATGAAGACGAGTGTCTTGCCCTTGATGTCGTAGTTGAAGTTCTCCTGGACGGTCAGGATGTCGGCGAGCATCTGGGTGGGGTGCCACTCGGTGGTCAGGCCGTTCCACACGGGCACGCCGGACTTGGCAGCGAGCTCCTCGACGTCGTCCTGGGCAAAGCCACGGAACTCGATGCCGTCATACATGCGGCCGAGAACGCGGGCAGTGTCCTCGATGGACTCCTTCTTGCCCATCTGCGACGAACCGGGATCGAGGTAGGTGACGCCCATGCCCAGATCCATGCCGCCGACCTCGAAGGCGCAGCGGGTACGAGTGGAGGTCTTCTGGAAGAGCAGAACGATGTTCTTGCCCTCGAGATAGCGGTGCGGAACGCCAGCGCGCTTCATGTCCTTGAAGTTCTTGGAAAGCTTGAGCAAGTACTCGATCTCCTCGGTGGAGAGGTCGAGGAGCTTGAGGAAGCTACGGCCGGAGAGGTTAACACCCATGGTTCGTTTCCTTTCGAAATAATGAATTGCATAAGTATTAGTGTTGCCCGTTTGACGGGCGAAACCGGTGCGGTTGTAGGGGGACCGCACCGGAAACGGAAAGACTTAGAGGTCCTCGCGCCAGAAGGGCATGCTCATGCAGCGCGGGCCGCCGCGGCCGCGGGAGAGCTCGGCGGAGGGCACGACGAGAAGGTCCAGGCCCTCCTTGTACAGCACGTCGTTGGTGACGGTGTTGCGGGCGTAGACGCAGATCTTGCC
>CABSNS010000335.1:0-1972 GCA_902479105.1 uncultured Collinsella sp.
TCGTTGTTGACCGTCGCGACCTCGATTCCCAGAGTGATCAAGCCCGTGTTGCGTTTTTCATCATGGATACGTCCCCTCCGGGAGGAATGGCCCAGCTCACCGTTGTATTCCAGGTCAAACCGGGCTGCTTCCTGATACGCATCGCAAACTGCATGCGGCATCCCCGAGATTGCCTGCGCGCGGTCATCGAACTCGATCTTGTAGTCGGTCTTAAAGGGACCGCAGGCAAATCCGCCATAGGAAAACGGAAGCGAAAACAGAGCGAGCATGATGCACTCCATGGGCGAGCGCAGGTTTTCTGACAGGTAGGGGCACAGGCGCAGCAGCTGTTTGGCCACATTCCCCTTGCATGCCGTAAGGTAATCTGCAAGGCGATCGGGCGTCAGCACCGGCTCGACTTCAAAGTAGCCCACGTCTGCCGGTTGGTCCTTGTCCTTTGCAAGTTTGTTCGCAACGGGCGAAGTGTAGGGAGGCAGATACTTCCCGCGATCGCTCAG
The DNA here is from genome assembly GCA_902479105.1 of uncultured Collinsella sp. Lineage (GTDB taxonomy): Bacteria > Actinomycetota > Coriobacteriia > Coriobacteriales > Coriobacteriaceae > Collinsella. The sequence continues at coordinate 498 of CABSNS010000335.1, forward strand.
TGAAATCTTAGAGCACAGCTCCTGGGCCAGGGCAAACGCCTGGATGCAGCCGACCTCGCGCGCAACGGCAACACAAAGGGCCTCGGGAGATAGACTGTACACCCCCGGTTCCACCTCTAGAATCGAGCCGACGGGCAACCCGGAGCATACGGACCAGCCCACGCTAGGCATGCGGCGGCGCTGCGCCGCAGATCCCACCAGCAAGCAAAGATCTTCTTGCACCTCGCCGCTTGCGGCCCCAATCCGCACCAAGTCGGGAAGATAGATGTCCTCGGTCGAGGGCGACGACGCGCGCAGCACACGGCACTCTTCATCGGGATTAAGGTCCTTCCAGCTTATGTAGCCCATCTGCCGGCGCTCGGCGCGCATCATGCGCAGCGCCGAGGCACCCGTCAGAATTACGGAAGCAGCCAGCTGCTCGCTTGCAGGCTTGCCACGCTGCCCGATCTTTATTTCCATCTGAACCACCCCTACCAAACGCGTGCGATAGCGAGGCCATCGACCGCTGCGGCGCCGGCGCGCTTGAGTTCCGCCGAAGCCGCTGCCATCGTCGCACCCGTGGTGATAACGTCGTCGATAAGCAGCAGGCGCTTGCCCCGCACATCCTCAACCGTCTCGTACATGCCTTGGGCACGCTCGCGGCGCTCCTCACGACCGAGTTCGCGCTGGTCGCCATGCCCGTACTTGACGAGAGCATCGAGCAGGGGAACACCCGACAGCTCGCAAAATGGGCGCGCAATGGCCTCCATATGATCAAAACCACGCCGCCGAAACGCTGCCGCCGTCGCAGGCACAAACACCACCGCATCCGCACCGGACAGCACACCTCCATAGCGATCGGGCGCTACGACCTGGGCATGCAGGGCGGTGTCGTAGAGCAGCTCCGCCAGATACGGAGCCAGACGTCGCTCGCCCGCATCCTTGTACGCTTTAATGATGCGCGGCAGCGGATGTGCATAGACGGCGCACGTCAGGCAGCGGTCGAGCGCCTCCGCCATTGCCGAGGACGTGCCCTCGACCGAACACTCAGTGCACAGCAAATCCCCAAACGGGGCGCCGCATCGGGTGCAGCTATGGCACGGATCGATGAGCACGAGCAACGCCAGACAATCCTGGCAGATCAGCGCACCGGAACGCTCGCAGCCGGCACATCGCGTGGGCGACAACGCCTCGAGCGCCTCGTATGTCGCGCGCTCGGCAAGCGGTAGCAATTCATCCGCAAACGGTAGGACACCTGCACCCTGCAAGCGAGTCAATACATTCAAATGTCTCTTCATGACACAACCCTCCCTACGCGAAGGCGAAGGGAGGGTTGTCGGTGTAGAGCCATGATACCCAGAGGTGCTAGGGTCAGGCGGGTTAAATCCGTTTACGGGCGCTATTCGCCGGCGGGCGGTTGCGGCGCGGACGAGGTGTGGGTCGAGCCTTCACCACCGTCCTGGCGCGGCTCTGTCTCTTATACACATCTCCGAGCC
>CABSNS010000336.1:0-1965 GCA_902479105.1 uncultured Collinsella sp.
AGCTATCGCGGCACATGTCCGCGATGTCGTACTGGGCCTTCCAGCCCATCATGCGCTCGGCCTTGGAGGCATCGCACCAGTTGGCAGCGATGTCGCCGGCGCGGCGCTCGCGGATCACGTAGGGCAGCTCCTTGCCACAAGCCTTGGAGAAGGCGGCGACGACCTCGAGTACCGAGGTGCCGGTGCCGGTGCCCAAGTTAAAGATCTCGACGCCGGTCTTGCCGTTCATCCAGTTGAGGGCGGCCACGTGACCAGATGCCAGATCGCACACGTGGATGTAATCGCGCACGCCGGTGCCGTCGGGGGTGGGGTAGTCGTTGCCAAAGACCTGAACGGCCTCGAGCTTGCCCACGGCGACCTGGGCGACATAGGGCACCAGGTTGTTGGGGATGCCCTTGGGATCCTCGCCGATCAGGCCCGACGGATGGGCGCCGATGGGATTGAAATAACGGAGTAGCACGACGTCCCACTCGGGGTCGGCGGTGTGGACGTCCATAAGGATCTGCTCGATCATCCACTTGGTCCAACCATAGGGGTTGGTCGCGGGCTTCTTAGGATCCTCCTCGGTGACGGGCGGGTTGTCCGGGTCGCCGTAGACGGTCGAGGAGCTCGAGAAGATGATGGACTTGCAGCCATGGTTGCGCATGACGTCGATGAGCACCAGGGTGTTTTCGATGTTGTTGTGGTAGTACTCGACGGGCTTGCTCACCGACTCGCCGACGGCCTTAAAGCCGGCAAAGTGGATGACGCGGTCGATCTGATGGGTATCGAAGATCTTGTTCATCGCATCGCGGTCGAGCACGTTGGCCTCGTAGAAGGTGAGGTTCTTGGCGGCCTCGTCGCCCACGATGGTCTTGACGCGGTCGACGGCGACGGCGCTGGAGTTGGAGAGATCATCGACGATGACGACCTGGTAGCCACCCTCGAGCAGCTGAACGACGGTGTGGGAACCGATGAAACCGGCACCGCCGGTAACGAGGACGCAGGTGTCTTTGGGGTCGAGTGCTTTGGACATGTAGTCTCCTATCGAATCAGGAACACTTCTTCAGGGGAGTATAGCGCAGGCGGGGACGCCCAAATCGTGCGCTGTGGGAAAAGCAGAGGATTGTGCTAACGTACTCATAGAAGAGCTTGCGTACGCATAACCTGATCTTTGGCATTTGCTTACGAGCCGCTGACCTTGTAGTTTCCTGCCGTTCGTGGAAATCGTTGGGACGCGCCATATGTACGCTAATATGTATGAGTTGAGCGACATATAAATAAGCATGTAACGGAGTACATATGTCACCAAACAGCGATTCCATCCTTTCCCAGGAGCTCTCGCGCCGCACTGCCCTCAAGGCCCTGTTCGGCGCCGCTTCTGCGGCAGTTCTTTTTGGCCTGCCCGCTCGCGCCCATGCGGCGGAGGCTTCCAAAGAAACCACCGATAAACTGAATGCTGCCCAGGCCCAGCTCGACGAGGTTCAGGCCCAGCTCGACAGCATCGCAAATGAGTATGCGGCGCTGGCCAACAAGAATGCCCAGACCCTCAACGACATCGAGAATGTCCAGGGCAAGATTGACGACACGCAGGCCCAGATCGATGAAAAGAAGGCCGAGCTCAAGAAGAAGCGCAACGACCTTTCCGATCGCGTGGCCGCCAGCTATAAGTCCGGCGGCACGAACATCCTGTCTTTGCTGCTGGCCTCTGGCTCGTTTGAGGAACTCGTCGCCAACGCGCATTACGTTGAGAAGATCAACAAGAGCGACCGCGATGCCATCGAGGATATCCAGACGATTCAGGCTGAGCTCGACGCACAGAAGACCGAGCTCGAAGCACAAAAGGCCGACCTGGAGAAACTCAAGGACCAGCAGACGGCTCAGATGCAGGATATGCAGGCCAAGCAGCAAGAAGTCCAGACCGTGCTGAACGGTCTTTCCGACGACGTCAAGGAGCTCATGGCTCAGCGTGATTCCGAGATTCTC
>CABSNS010000337.1:0-1941 GCA_902479105.1 uncultured Collinsella sp.
AGATGCTCAGGAGTCTCGTGGGCTCGGAGATGTGTATAAGAGACAGATATGGGACCGCGTCTCAATGTCTGCCGAGACGCTCGCTCAGCGTAAAAAATAAAAGGGCGCCCTGGTCTCCCAGAGCGCCCTTCTTAGAACAAGATTGTTGCGTTGCAGCAAATGCTACTCGGCAGCAGCCTCAGTCTCGACCTCGGCGGTCTCGGCCTCGGCGACCTCAGCGGCCTCCTCGACCTCAGCCTCGGCAGCGAGCTCCTCGGCGGTAACGCCGACGAGAACGACAACCTCGGCCTTGATCTCGCGGTACAGCGAGATGGCAACGGTGTGGGCACCGGCAACCTTGATGGGCTTACCGAGCTCGACGCGCTTACGGTCGATGTCCATACCGAGCTGAGCCTTGATGGCATCAGCGATCATAGCGGCGGTAACGGAGCCAAAGAGGATGCCCTCGTCGCCGACCTTGACGTCAACGGTGACCGTCTTGCCCTCGAAGGCAGCCTTGGTCTCGTTGGCGGTAGCCAGACGGACGGCCTCGCGCTTGGCGATGTTGTTGCGACGCTCGTCAAGCTGCTTGAGGTTGCCCTTGGTGGCGGCAACAGCGAGCTTCTTGGGGAACAGGAAGTTCTCAGCGTAACCCTGAGCGACCTCTACGACGTCACCCTCGCCGCCCTTGCCCTTGATCTCATCGAGAAGAATAACCTTCATGATGCGTCTCCCTTCTTAGCCGCGGTCGCGGTTGCCACGAGAGGAAACCACGGGGACGGTGTACGGCAGGAGAGCCATCTCGCGGGCGCGCTTGATGGCGTTGGCGATGTCATGCTGATGCTGCGTGCAAGCGCCAGTGACGCGACGGGGCTTGATCTTGCCACGGTCGGTCATGTACTTACGGAGAAGCTGAGTGTCCTTATAGTCGATGAACTCAGTGTTCTCCTTGCAGAACTGGCAGTACTTACGACGCGGCTGACGTGCAGAAAAATCATTAGCCATGTCAAAATACCTTTCATTTGGCAACTTCGGCGAACCGAAGCCGCCTCTCACTCAAAAATAGGTGAACAACCCTTAGAACGGGATGTCCTCATCGTAGACGTCGACCGCGGGCGGCGTAGCCACCGGCGCGGCAGGACGTGCTGCGGGCGCGGGAGCTGCGGGGGCGTAACCGCCCTGGTCGTAGCCACCCTGGCCACCACGGGAGCTCATAAACTCGATCTCATCGACGATGACCTCAAGTTTGCTCCGGCGCTGGCCGTCGCGCTCCCAAGAGCTGTAGCGCAGCTTGCCCTCGATCGCGACCTTGTTTCCCTTTGCCAGGAAACGGCTCACGGCCTCGGCGCGGGTGCCGAACATGGTGCAGTCGACAAAGTTGGGATAGTCCTCCCACTCGCCAGTCTGCGCGTTACGGCGACGATCGTTGACGGCGACGCCAAAGGACAGAACCTGGGTTCCGCCGGCGGTGGCGCGCAGCTCGGGATCGCGGGTGAGGTTACCGGTGATGTTCACTCGATTGATGCTCATAACTCACTACTTCCTCTTGGGGCACAAGCCCAGTCCAAAACGACAGTCTTACTCCTGGTCGTCGCGACGGACGATCATGTGGCGGACCACAGCGTCGGTGATGCGCAGGATGCGATCAAGCTCGGCGATCTGGGTAGGATCTGCGTGGAAGTTGATGAGGGTGTAGTCACCATCGGTGAGGTCGTTGATCTCGTAGGCGAGCTTGCGCTTGCCCCACTCGTCAACGGAGTCGACCTTGCCAGCGCCCTCAGCGATCGTGGTATCGATACGCTTCATAACAGCGAGACGAGTCTCGGGGTCGAGCGACGGGTCAACAAAGAACAGCAGTTCATAAGCCTTCATATTGTCACCTCCTCTGGGCAAATGTGGCTTCAGGTCGTGAAGGTGCGCCTGAAGCAGGAAAAGACTTGGTAATAATATCTTTCAACCTCC
>CABSNS010000338.1:0-1931 GCA_902479105.1 uncultured Collinsella sp.
CGTCTAATTCGTCGGCAGCGTCAGATGTGTATAAGAGACAGATCGTATCCTGAGCCAGCAGCCCATTGTGGCGACCGACAAAACGGGTCGCTTTACACAGCTGGGCCGCTTGCTCGACCGTGCCGAGCAGCGCTATGAGGAGTGCCGCCGCAAGGGCGTGCCGCACGGCGCGTTTCAGCGCGCAGTAGTTCGCGTGTATCGCAACCATTGGGGAGGTTCTGATGATCGATAAGTTGATGTCTCGCCGCTGTCTGATCGAGGCGGCTGCCGGCGCGCTGCTGCTTTCGGGCTGCTCATCTCAGGACGAATCCTCGACAAATAAGGTAAAAAAGCAGGACGAGATTAAAAAGGCCGAGGCCTCCGACCAGTCCAAGCATCTGCGCGATAAGGACGAGCTGTACGAGGTCTATGATGACTCGGGCATTGTGACCATGTACCTGACGGTCTCGCGCGGCAACAGCTCCGAGAACACGGACCATAGCTGGGCCGAGATCAACACGTACTCGGTGTATGACTATGCCGACATGGGCGTGACGCGCTATCAGGTTATGGGCCTGCTGCAGGCGGGCGACGAAGACGGCCCGGTGGCCGGCGAGGTTGGCTATGGCGAGGAAGCGCCCAATGCCACCGTGCAGGTGCGCGGTCAGACATCGAGCATGAACTCGCAAAAGAATTACAAGGTGGAGCTCAAAAAGGGCAAGGGTACCTGGCGCCAACAGCGCGCGATTGCGCTCAACAAGCACATGGGCGAGGGTATGCGTTTTCGCAACAAGATGGCCTACGACCTTATCCGTAGGATTCCCCAGATGATGGGTCTGCGCACGCAGTTTGTGCATCTGTGGGTGTGCGACCAGACCGAAAAGACCAACGACACCTTTGAGGACTACGGCCTGTTTACGCAGGTGGAGCAGCTCAACAAGACGGCGCTAAAGGTACATGGCCTGGATAAGAGCGGGCACCTGTACAAGGTGAACAGTTTTGATTTCCATCGCTACGAGGACACCATTAAGCTCGCCGACGATCCCGACTACAACCAGGCAAGCTTTGAGGGCATGCTCGAGATTAAGGGCGATACGGACCACACCAAGCTCATCGAGATGCTCGATGCGCTCAACGACGAATCGCAAAAGATCGATGATGTGCTCGATACCTACTTTGATACCGAGAATTTGGTCTATTGGATGGCGTTTCAGATCCTGACGGGCAACTGCGATACGCAGAACCGCAACTGCTATCTGTACAGCCCGCTTAACTCCAAGGTCTGGTACATCCTGGATTGGGATAACGACGGCATGCTGCGTAAGCTTGAGCTGAGCCTGACGGGGTTCTCGGATTATGCGAGCTGGGAGCGCGGCGTAAGCAACTACTGGGGCAACGTGCTGTTCAATCGTGCGCTGCGCAGCAAGTCGTTCCGCAGCGAACTCGACCGTGCCGTCAAGGACTTGCGCTCGTATTTGACCGAGACTCGCCTGGCCAAGATGATCAAGCACTACCGCGAGGTGACTGAATCCCTGGTCTTTGCTTCGCCCGATATCGACAATCTGCCTGTCACCAAGGACCAATACGAGCAGATCGCCGCGGCGATTCCCTCCGAGATCGAGGAGAACTACAAGAGCTTTCGCGAGAGTTTTAAAAAGCCCATGCCGTTCTACATCGGCGTGCCGCAGATCGATAACGCTAAACTGCGCATTAACTGGGATGCGTCCTACGACTTTGAGGCGCGCGACATTCGCTACACCGTAGAGCTTGCGCGCGACTATGCCATAAGCGATGTGGTCTTTAAGGCCGAGGACGTGCTGCTTCCCGAGGTGACCTGTGATGCGCCCGATACCGGCCAGTTTTTTGTGCGCGTGCGTGCCACCAACTCCGACGACTTTACGCAAGATGCGTTTGACTACTATGTGACCGACGACGGCAAGCACTACGGCATG
>CABSNS010000339.1:0-1921 GCA_902479105.1 uncultured Collinsella sp.
GAGTCTCGTGGGCTCGGAGATGTGTATAAGAGACAGCATCGCCATAGCGCGCCCGGGCCTCGGCGCCGTAGCGCTCCTCGTTTTCCTGCACGGTGCGCCAGCGCTCCAGTTGCGGCAGCACGGCGCCCATGAGCGAGACGGCTTCGTCGAGCGACATGCCAGTGTTTTGCGCCAGCCGCGGGGCACAATCCTCGATCATTGCCTCCATGGTGGTGTCGTAGGTGTACTTGCCGTGGTCGTAGCACCACTTGCAGTAATGATTGGTCGCGGTGCCCGCAGCATCGGTGCCGCAGTCGTTGGGCGTGAGTATCATGCCGCAGCTCTGGCAATAGTGCTCGGGCATTTCGAGCAGATGAGACAGTGGCTCGCCGGTTACGGCGGCGATGAGCTTCATCATGTCGATACCCGGGGTGACTTCGCCGCGCTCCCAACGGCTGACGGCTTGGCGTGTGACGAAGAGCTTGGCGGCGAGCTGCTCTTGGGTAAGGCGATGGGCGCGACGGACAGCGATGAGCTTTTCTGCAAAGGCCATAGTGGTTCCTTTCTGCTGGTTGATGGCTTAAGCATACGCGGCGGTAGGCATCCTTCCAAGCAACCGTTGGTTGCACGACGGAGGACCGCGGCGAAGAATTGCGCGCAACGCCCCACACCTCCATGCCGTACAATGACCGGCATGGAACCTATTGCACACATACATACCGATCTGCCGCAGAAGTTCGGCATCCCGCGCAACAGCTTTTTGGCGCCCCATCTGCAGGGACGCATCGTATTTGAGCCGGAATTTGCTTCCAATGCGGCGGTTGAGGGTCTGGACTCCTTCTCTCACCTATGGCTGCTCTGGCGCTTCGAAAACGGCACGCCCGGCGGCACAGCTAAGGACATAGCTGCCGATGCCAAGACGCAGGACAGGTCCGGCCCCAATGCCAAGTGGTCGAAAACCGTACGCCCGCCGCGCCTGGGTGGAGCCGAGCGCGTGGGCGTATTTGCCACACGCAGTCCGTTTCGCCCTAATCCTATCGGTCTCACCTGCGTTAAGCTCGACCGCGTGGAGCTTACCGACGACGGCCCCATCATCCATGTGCTGGGGACCGATCTGCGCGACGGCACGCCCATCTACGATATCAAGCCCTACATTCCGTTTGCGGACTGTCACCCGGATGCAACGGGCGGCTGGATTGAAGACGCGCCGTGGCAAGAGCTCGATGTTGAGTTTCCTCAAGCGCTGCAGGATATGGTCCCGCCCACAAAGCTCCCCGGCCTGGTCGAGGTCCTACGCCAAGACCCGCGCCGTGCGGGCAGCAAGCACGAGCCAAACCGCATTTACCACTTGGCTTACGCCGGGCTCGACATATCGTTTACGGTCGACGAAACCCAGCTAACCGTAGTCGCCGTCAACGACGCGCAAGACTAACCTGCCATTCGTCCGCACCCGTCAAATTAAGCGCCAAACCTCATGCCAAAACCGCCCGCGCTGGTGGACAATAACGCCTACCAAAACAATCCGCTTTGCACGGGAGTTCAGCATGAAATACGACTTTAGCTCGCTTATCGACCGCCACGGCATGGACTCCATCGCCGTTGACTCTTGGGGTGAGATGCCCGGTATGGCTCCGAACGCACCCGACGAGGGCTTCGACCGCATCCCCATGTGGGTGGCGGATATGAACTTTGCCACGGTGCCCACGGTCCAGGATTACATCATTCAACGCGCCCAGCACCCCATGTTTGGCTATTTCAATCCGCGTCCCGAGTACTTCGACCGCATCATCGAATGGCAGAGCCGCCGCAATGGTGTCGAGGACCTGGCGCCTGAACATATCGGCTACGAAAACGGCGTGCTGGGCGGTGTCGTGTCGACGTTGCGCGCATATGTCCCTGTCTCTTATACACATCTCCGAGCCCACGAGACTCCTGAGCATCT
>CABSNS010000340.1:0-1905 GCA_902479105.1 uncultured Collinsella sp.
AGATGCTCAGGAGTCTCGTGGGCTCGGAGATGTGTATAAGAGACAGGATTAAAAACTATGCGCGCTTGGTTGTCCGCAAGGGCGTAAACGTCAAGCCCGGCCAGGAGGTTGTCGTTCAGTCTCCGGTCGAGTGCGCGTCCTTTGCCCGCGTGGTGGTCGCGGAGGCCTATGCTGCCGGCGCTGGCCACGTGACGGTCATCTGGGCCGATGATGCCGTGACAAGGCTTGCGTACGAGCATGTCGAGAAAAGCTATTTTGAGCAGACGCCCGAGTGGAAGCGCCTGCAGCTGGATTCCCTGGCCCAGGACGGTGCCTGCTTTATCTTTATCGAGGGTGCGGACCCTGCCGCCCTTAAGGGCATCGATCCCGCCAAGCCCGCCGCGGCTTCCAAGGCAAGGAACACGCAGTGCAAGGTCTTCCGCCGTGGACTGGACTACAACATCAACCCGTGGTGCATCGCCGGCGCGCCGGTCGTGGCTTGGGCGCGCGAGGTGTTCCCGGGAGACGCCGATGAGGTTGCAATCTATAAGCTGTGGAATGCGATTCTGCATACCGCTCGTGCCGATGGCCAGGACCCGGAGAGCGACTGGGAGCTTCATGACGCGGCGTTCGAAAAGAACTTGCGCTTCCTGAACGACAATCGTTTTGAACACCTGCATTACACCGCGGCAAATGGAACCGATCTGACGATTGGCATGACGAAGGGTCACGAGTGGGCCGGCGGCAAGGGCAAGACGCCCGATGGGCACCCCTTCTTCCCCAACATTCCCACCGAGGAGGTCTTCACCTCGCCTGATCGTATGCGTGCCGACGGTATCGTGTATTCGGCTATGCCGCTCATTCACCACGGTAACAAGGTTGATGATTTTTGGATTAAGTTCGAGGCCGGCCGCGTAGTGGACTACGATGCCCACGTGGGCAAGGCGACGCTTGCGAGCATTATTGACACCGATGAAGGTGCCGCTCATCTTGGTGAGGTCGCGCTCATTTCTAAGAACACGCCGATCCGCGAAAGTGGCGTTCTGTTCTATGACACGCTCTATGACGAGAACGCCAGCTGCCACCTTGCGCTGGGCGTCGGCTTCCCCGAGTGCATCGAGGGTGGGTATGACATGTCCAAGGAGGAGCTCTTGGAGCATGGCGTTAACGTTTCGAGCACGCATGTCGACTTTATGATCGGCACGGACGATATCGATATTACGGGCATAACACCTGATGGACGTGAAGTTGTGATTTTCCAGAACGGCCAATGGAGTTGGGAATAGTCCCAGACCGTGGTACAATGCCACCCGCGGGCCGTTAGCTCAGCTGGCAGAGCAGGGGACTTTTAATCCCAAGGTCCAGGGTTCGAACCCCTGACGGCCCACCATAGAATAGAAAAGCGACTGGCGGATGCCGGCCGCTTTTTTTGTTGCCAAGGCATGGGTTCGAACCCGTCGGGGCGCGGAGCTGAGTAAACGCGTGAGCGTTTGCCAGCGCAGCGCGCAAGGCGCGAAGCGCCGCAGCGGCCGCCTGCGGAGCAGGCTGAACCCCTGATGGCCCACCATAGAAAAGAAAGCGATCGACTTCGGTTGGTCGCTTTTTTGTTGCCGCGGCACGGGTTCGAACCCGAACTTCTCTATATAAGAACGCTTGGCGAACAAAACCTGCCTTTTACCGACGGGAAACAAATGGTTGATGGTTTTGGAGTAAAGTGGCGCTCCAGAGATGACCGATGCCTTAACACCTATAAACCAGCTGGTCATCGCGAATATCAGAAGCTGCTGCTTCGAATACGGCCTCAGTGAAGCAACTGAGGGTTCTATTCATTTGTGAACAAAATATGGAGTGCGCGATTCCCGCCCCCGGGACCCCTCCGGTCTGGCAATATATCTCCTTGCCGCGCGGCCCGGTCGAACCGGATCA
>CABSNS010000341.1:0-1901 GCA_902479105.1 uncultured Collinsella sp.
ACGGCATCATCGAGGAGGCCCTCGTTGAGACCATCGGCTGCTCCGGCATGACCCACTCTGCCGCCATGGCTTCCGAGATCCTTCCCGGTAAGACCATCCTCGAGGCCCTCAACACCGACCTCGTCTGCGACGCCATCAACGTTGCTATGCGCGAGATCTTCCTGCAGATCGTTTACGGCCGCAGCCAGACCGCGTTCTCCGAGGGCGGCCTGCCCGTGGGCGCCTCCCTCGACGACCTCGGCAAGGGCCTTCGCTCTCAGGTCGGCACCATGTTCGGCACCAAGGCCAAGGGCGCTCGTTACCTCGAGCTCGCTCAGGGCTACGTCACCCGCATGGCTCTCAACGACAAGAACGAGATCATCGCATTCGAGTTCCTGAACCTCGGCAAGTTCACCGACGCCGTCAAGGCCGGCAAGACCCCCGAGGAGGCCATCGCTGGCGCTATGGGCCACTATGGTCAGTGGGAGAACGCTGCCAAGTACATCGACCCGCGCACCGACGAGGAGACTCACTCCGTCGCCAGCGTGTTCCCGGTTCACGAGTAGAAAGGGAGGGAAATAACTATGACTGTTACGTTCGAAGGTTACGAGCGCCGCGCTGACAAGATCAACAAGTGCCTCGCCGACAACGGCATCGCCTCCCTCGAGGAAGCTCTGCAGATCTGCACCGACAAGGGCTTCAACCCGCGTGAGATCGTCAACAACACCCAGTCCATCGCCTTCCAGAACGCCGAGTGGGCCTACACCCTCGGTTGCGCTCTCGCTGTCAAGCGTGGCGCCAAGTCCGCTTCTGAGGCTGCCGCCATCATCGGCGAGGGCATCCAGGCCTTCACCGTTCCCGGCTCCGTCGCCGAGGACCGCAAGGTCGGTCTGGGCCACGGCAACCTGGGCGCTATGCTGCTCTCCGACGACACCGAGTGCTTCGCCTTCCTGGCCGGTCACGAGTCCTTCGCTGCCGCTGAGGGTGCTATCGGCCTGGCTCTGAACGCCAACAAGGCTCGCAAGAAGCCGCTGCGCGTCATCCTCAACGGTCTGGGCAAGGACGCTGCTCAGATCATCGCCCGCATCAACGGCTTCACCTACGTGAAGACCCAGTTCGACTACTTCACGGGCGAGCTCAAGGTCGTCGAGACCATCCCCTACTCCGATGGTCCCCGCGCCGCCGTTAACTGCTACGGCGCCGACGACGTCCGCGAGGGCGTTGCCATCATGTGGCACGAGAACGTCGACATCTCGATCACCGGTAACTCCACCAACCCCACGCGCTTCCAGCACCCCGTCGCTGGCACCTACAAGAAGGAGCGCCTCGAGGCTGGCAAGAAGTACTTCTCCGTCGCTTCTGGTGGCGGCACTGGCCGTACCCTGCACCCGGACAACATGGGCGCCGGCCCTGCCTCTTACGGCATGACCGACACCATGGGCCGCATGCACTCCGACGCCCAGTTCGCCGGTTCTTCCTCCGTGCCTGCGCACGTCGACATGATGGGTCTCATCGGCATGGGCAACAACCCCATGGTCGGTGCCACCGTCGCCTGTGCTGTCGCCGTCGAGGAGGCCCTCAAGGCCTAATCGCGCTTGCGCGATGCTCATATAGTTGAGCTTTGGAGCCGCTATCCACCCGGGTAGCGGCTCTTTTTGTTTGCGCTGTCGCAGGGTAGCTAATGCCGATATATCAGTTGGGGCGAAATACAAGATGTGATGAGATGGAGCGTCAGAGCGTCCATGACACCCACCTGCCATATTTGCCCTTTACCGATTTGCCGGGTCTTTGCGGCCCCATTGCCGATCACCCGTGCGACAATGCGCCGGACGAGAAAGGAATCCGATGGAATCGACTGATGTACTGGTAATTGGATCTGGCATTGCGGGCCTTTGTGCCGCCATCGAAGCGGCACGCACGGG
>CABSNS010000342.1:0-1901 GCA_902479105.1 uncultured Collinsella sp.
TATAAGAGACAGGCGGCGCGCACTCGGCAAGCGCACGCTTGGTCTCGGGCTCAATCATAAAGTCCAGACGGCAGGCAAAGCGCACCGCACGCAGCATGCGCAGGGCGTCCTCGTTAAAGCGACGCTTGGGATCGCCGACAGCGCGAATCAGCTTGCGCTCCAGATCACCCTGGCCGTCGTAGCGGTCGACAAGCCCGCGCTCGGGATGCCAGGCCATGGCATTGACGGTAAAGTCGCGGCGCGCCAGATCGTCCTCGAGCGAGGCGGCACGCTCCACACTCTGGGGATGACGACCATCGGTGTAAAAGCCATCCAGACGGTACGTGGTGACCTCGATACGCTCGCCATCGGAAATAGCCGTGATTCCGCCAAATTTAATGCCCGACTCCACAACCGCGATGCCGGCGGCCTCGAGCGCCGCTTTGGACTCCTGCCACAGGCCGCTACAGCACATATCAACATCGTGGCTGGGGTACCCCATCAGGGCGTCGCGCACCCAACCGCCCACGTACCAAGCCTCAAGACCAGCCGCCTCAAGCGCGCGCAGGACGCGCAGGGACGCATCGGACGGTTGCGTACCGTTGAGCGAAACATTGCACATGCCTATGGCCTCCTGCACTTGTGAGCGTTAATCGATGGTTCTCAAGAAGTCTAACAAGAAACGAGAAAGCGCGCACATGCAATCGCGTCATCGATTCGATAAAACGAGACAGCAGACGCCATATGCGTTCAGTGCATAAAAAACACCCGCCTCGGAGATCCAAAGCGGGTGTTCGGCAGCGATTTTTCGATGCGGCTAGCAGACCTGACGAACTTCGATGTTCTTCTTGTATTCGTCCACCTTGGCAAAGTCGCCCAGGCCCGGGCACTCGACCACGTTGGCGCCGGTGGCCATCGACAGACGGAGGGCATCCTCGACGCGCTCGGGAGCGTCGTGCCATACGGACAGGAAGGCAGCGAGCGAGGAATCGCCGGCGCACACCGTCGACAGCAGCTTGACATCGAAGGTGCGATTGGCAAACCAGATGTGCTCGCCGTTGGAGAAGTACGCACCGGCGCCACCGAGGGTCAGCAGCACGTTCTTGGCGCCCTTGGCGTGCAGCTCGGCCATAGCGCCCTTGACGGACTCATCGTCGCCACCGCTCACCTTAATGCCAAAGATGTCGAGCAGCTCGTCGTCATTGGGCTTGATCAGCAGCGGCTCCATGGAAATGAGGTCTGCCAGCTGATGGCTCGAGATGTCGAGGACGAACTCGGCCCCCTTGGCCTTGACGCGGCGCAGGACCTCGGCCAGGAAGCCCTCGGAAGTGTTGGGAGGCAGCGAGCCGCTGATGACCAGGCAGGTCATGTCATCGAGCGAATCGATGAGCTCAAACATCTCCTGCTCGTTGGCCTCGTTGATGGCGGCACCGGCGTTGACCATGTTGTACTCGGTGTCGGGTCCGGCATTGAGGAACACGTTGACGCGCGTGATGCCGTCGGTCCACACGGGCTTGACGGGCACGCCCAGGGCCTCGGCGCCCTTAACGATAAACTCGCCCGAGAAGCCGGCGAAGAAACCCAGGATCGTGGTGTCGACACCATAGTGGTCAAGCGTAAACGAGACGTTGAGGCCCTTGCCGTTGGGCGTGTAGACGGCGTTGCGGGTACGCGTGACGGTGTTGGCAGCAAGACCGTCACAGGCGATGTTGTAGTCAATGGCGGGATTTGCAGTGAGCGTGTAAATCATGAATGTTCCTTTCACGAAGCAACGTGTTAATGAAAGTATATTCCACACATCGGTAAAAGGCTAGGACAACTCGGTGAACGGTGTGGAAGCGATGAAGTACGGCGGGACACCTCTCCCCCATGGCGGAACAAAAAAGGGGCCCCGGCCGAAACCGGGGCGCCGCATGGGCACG
>CABSNS010000343.1:0-1897 GCA_902479105.1 uncultured Collinsella sp.
CGTGGGCTCGGAGATGTGTATAAGAGACAGCCACGATCTGCACCCCGAGATCGTCAAGACCCTTGGTGCCCTGCGCTACCGTACCTCGTTTGGTCAGAACGTGCTTCAGCATTCCCTCGAGGTCTCTGATCTGTGCGGCGTGATGGCTTCCGAGCTTGGCCTGGACGTTGTGACCGCTAAGCGCGCCGGCCTGCTGCACGACCTGGGCAAGGCAATCGACCACGACGTCGAGGGCCCGCATGCCGTCATCGGCGCCGAGCTTGCCCGCCGTTATGGCGAGAAGCCCGTTATCGTTCACGCTATCGAGGCTCACCATGCCGATGTCGACCCCAACACGGTGCTCGATGTCCTGGTACAGGCCGCCGATGCCGTCTCCGCCTCTCGCCCCGGTGCCCGTCGCGAGTCTGCCGAGAACTACATCAAGCGTCTTGAGAAGCTCGAGGAGATTGCCAACTCCCATGAAGGCGTCGAGCGTACCTATGCCATGCAGGCTGGTCGCGAGGTCCACGTCATGGTTCAGCCGGACAAGATCTCCGATGCCCAGTCCACGGTCCTGGCTCACGATATCGCCCATCAGATCGAGGAAGAGATGGAGTATCCCGGTCAGGTGCGCGTTGTCGTGATTCGCGAGAGCCGCGCTGTCGATATCGCTAAATAACATGAGCGACGCGAACGAGCTCATCTCATTTATCGCGTCGATGTCGGGGGAGGGCAACCTTCGCGTCGAGGAGAACCTTGGCGAGGGGTATGTCCGCCTCCGCGTTTCGGAGGCCGAGCGGCGCCAGGCAAAGCACGACATTCAGCATGTCGAGGATATCGTCATCGAAATGCTTCGTAATGCTCGCGATGCCAGCGCCGACAAAGTCTATCTCGCCACGACCAAGGAAGATGGCGTCCGCACGCTTGTCTTTCTGGATAACGGTTCGGGCGTTCCGCAGGATATGCAAGAGCGAATCTTCGATGCTCGCGTTACCTCCAAGCTCGAGAGCATGAAGATGGACCGTTGGGGCGTTCACGGTCGTGGCATGGCATTGTTTTCGATCAAGCAGAACACCGACGAGGCCCGTGTGGTCACGTCCGGCGTCGATCTTGGTTCAGCCTTTAAGGTGAGCGTTGCAGCCGACCGCCTCAGCGAGCGTGCCGATCAGTCCAGCTGGCCCCAGGCCGTCAAGGATGAGGATGGACGTTATGTCTGTGCTCGCGGTCCGCATAATATTATTCGCGCTGCTTGTGAGTTTGCGCTCGAGGAGTTGCGTGGTTGCGATGTCTATCTTGGTTCTCCGTCTGAGATTGCCGCGACCCTTTATGCTCAGGCGTCAAGTCGGCTCGATACGTCGCGTCTCCTGTTCATTGATGACGAGAGCGAGCTTCCGGTTGTCGATCGTTTAGGCCTTGCCTCTGATGCCGAGGACTTTATCCGTATCTGTTCGGGTTTGGGTCTTGAGATGTCCGAGCGCACGGCCCATCGCATTTTGGCAGGGCAGATTAAACCCGTTCGCGGTGTGACCGCGCGTTTGCTGCGCGAGCGTGATTCGTCCTCGCATGCGCCGGCTCCTGTCGATCTTGCAAAGGATCGTCGCGGGCTACGTATTGCCAAGGATGACATGGCACAGTTTTCGCGTGCTGTGGAGCGTGACTTTAATGACCTTGCCGCCCGGTACTATCTCAACCTTTGCGGTGACCCAAAGATTCGTGTTTCGCGTGATCGAATCACTGTGACCTTCGATCTTGCCAAAGAGGAATAGTGCCTTTACCGAGTCCACTCGGTACGATACAGTTATTGCAGTTAAAACGTACTTTTAAACGCAGGAGTTTCTTCATGGATTGCCTGAAGGTATCAAGCAAATCATCGCCCGCGTCCGTTGCCGGCGCCATCGCCGGCATGGTCAAGGATGGT
>CABSNS010000344.1:0-1893 GCA_902479105.1 uncultured Collinsella sp.
AATCACGCCGCCCACCTTGATGCCAAAGAGCTTGGCGTGCTTGCGGCCACGCAGCAGCTTGACGATCTCGTCGTAGGTGTCCAGGTTCTCGACCATAATGAACGGCTTGTCGGCTCCCAGCGTAAAGAAGCCCGTAAAGTGCACGGGGCGATTGGGGGCGACCTTGATCGCCTGCATGCTGATGCCCTTTTCGGTCATACGCCTGATCAGGCGCTCACCGTGCTTGCCGTCAAAAGCCTTCTCGTCGTTAAAGATCTGGTAGGCACGCTGGCGGCGCGAGGCAACCGGCGTATCGGCACCTCGGTTCTGCTCGATCCAAGCCTGGATGATTGCGATTTCCTCGGCAATCTTGCGGTTGGACATCTCGTTATGCTGAGTGCGCTGCGGAGCCTTTTTGCCGTCCTTGCCCTCGACCTTTACGATCTGTGTCTGCTGCTCCTTGATCTTGGAGAGCGCCGTAGGCGTAGGGACAACCTTGAGCAGCTGCCTGCCTAAAACGCGGGCAAGGGCAAACGCCGAGACCTCGCCGTGGACGGACGACTTGGGCTGCTGGGCAGCAGTATCTGCTGCGGCAGACTCCGGCTTCTTCTGAGACTTGCGCTTAGAATCGCCTTGGGAATTGCGCTCGCGCTTCGGCATAGACGCCTGCTTCTGCGGACGATCGGACTTGCTCTCCTTCGCTGACTGGCGCTTAGGCTGCCCCGAAGAAACCTCGGCCTTCGCATCCTCGTTCTGCGGCGTGGTCTTCTCGATTGCAGTCTCGGCATGGGAACTGCGGCCCCCACGATGGCGACGGCGGCGAGGCTTGCTCGACGCGCCCTGCTCCGTCTGCTCATCAGTAGGCTGCTGGCCCTTGGCCTCGGCATCAACCTCAAGCTGCGGCTCAACAGGCTTTTGCTCGCGAGCCACCGGCTCAACGGCCTTCTCGTCCTGGGTGGTCGAAACCGACTCGCCCTTCTCCTGACGCCTTACGGGATACGCACGTCCCGCAAAACCGCGGCCGGGACGACACGAACCCGGAGCCTTCTTGGCAGACTCCTCAACATCGTCTGCAACCTCAGAAGACTCTTCGACCTCACGCGCGGCATCCTGCTGTGCAGTCTTAAAGTGAGCACCGCGACGACGCTTGGGCTCTTGGGCCTCCACGGGCTTTTGCTCCCTCGCGGGCTTCTGCGACTCGGCAGCAACCTCGGTCTCAACAGCCTCGGCATCCGTCTCGCCCTTTCGAGCAACGGCGCGACGGAAGCGCTCCTGCTGGGCGCGGCGCTGCGCATCGCGCTTGCCACCCCCGCCAAAACCGCCGCGTCCTGCCTTGGCCGTAAAGGCACGCACGACGTTCTCATCGAGCAACTCATCGGTATCGACATGCTCACGCGGAGCAGCTTCTTCCACAGCAGGCACGTCAGCGGAATCCTCGACGACAAAATCCTCGACGGACTCGGCAGGCTGCTCCTGGACATCGCGGATCTCGGCATTGATGGTATAGAACGCCGGGCGCCCGTTAATGCCGCTACCCTCGATCTTGGTCACGATCTTTGCCGCGATAAGCTCATCGCGCATCGACTTTGTGTCGCATTCCTTATCGACGGAGCGGAAAATCTGCGCCAGCGCACTCGACTTAATCTTGAGCGCCTTGCGGCAAAGCAGGTCGTAGGCAACCAGCTTGGCACGCTCAGCAGAAAGCGACGTCTGGCTGCTCAGGCGCTCAGCCAAAGCATCGACATTGTTTTGATTATCGGAATATACCGTCTTGGCCACGGGGCCCCTTTCATATGTACACATATACGTCTATATGGTACAACGCACGAGCCTATCCACGCAAAACATCTGCGAGAACGCCCTTGCACCTGTCTCTTATACACATCTCCGAGCCCACGAGACTCCTGAGCATCT
>CABSNS010000345.1:0-1890 GCA_902479105.1 uncultured Collinsella sp.
CGCAAGCACGACGGCGTCTTGCTTGCCGGGTGGCAGTTCTTGGTCGGCGGACTGGTCCTCACCGCCATCGGCTTTTTGATGGGCGGCGCGCTCTCCCCCACTGAAATCGCCCCCGCCATCGCGCTCATTATCTATATGGCACTCATTTCCGCCGTCGCGTACTCGCTATGGTCGCGTCTGCTTGCCGTCAACCCCGTCAGCCGTGTGTCGGTCTTTGGCTTTATGAATCCAGTCTTTGGCGTACTGTTAAGCGCGCTGCTGCTCGGCGAGGGCGCTGGCACGAGCCCTGTGACCGTACTTGTTGCCCTGCTGTTGGTCTGCGGCGGCATCATCATCGTCAACAGGCCCAAAAAGGCCTAATGAACTGCCCTTATTTAGCAGAGCGGATTCACATACTTTAGTTTAATGGAGTACATCGGAGAGCCGAGGGCCGCCACGCACGCCAGCGTGTGCCCCTTTTCCTAGCGTATCTGAACGCCGGCTTTCTTCTTCTCGCGCTTTACGCGGTAGAGCTCCGCGTCGGCAGCACGAAGCAAGTCTTGCCAGGTATCGACGCCATCACCAACCCGTGCGTAGCCGATGGACATCCGCAACAGATACGGAACCTCGGCGCGCGCGAGCTCATCGTTGATTGTCGAGCACAGATGCATGATATCCTGTTCCGCCACTGCCTTTTGGAGCACCACGAACTCATCGCCACCATAACGCGCGATAAAGCCACCAGACGCCGAGCAGACTTCTTTGAGCGCAGCGGATATGACCTGAAGAGAATGGTCGCCCTCCACATGTCCATAGCGATCGTTAATCTGCTTAAAGCCGTCAGCGTCCATCATAAGCAGATATACATCTTCGGCCTGATCCACATTTGAAAAGAGCGACAGCATATAGGTCTCAAAACGGTTGCGGTTGTTGAGTCCAGTCAACGGGTCAATCGAGATCAGTTGCTCCTGGCAGATGATATAGAGCAGCAACATGCTAATCATTATGCCGACACAAAGGCCAGGCACCGAGTATACGATCTGAAAGGTACCGCCCACCAGGGCCGGAATGGCGAAAAATGCCAAGGTTCGATAGATAGCCTTCGTCTGCAGGCTCTCGACCCTGCGAGATTGCACAAACGCATGCAGGGACGTATGTATACCGTAACAGTAGCTGACAATAGGCTGGATCATATAGGCAAAGCCGCGACGATACACGCCCTGCGAATCGATATAGAACAAGGCGTGCGTCCAGTAACTGGTAAAAGCCAGCACGACCACCAGAGCCGTAGGCAACGTTACAAGCACCACCCTATAGCGCGAGGTCACAAGGCGAGAGCCCTGCATCGTCTCGGAATAGATAAACCAAATGAGACACGCGATGGCAAAGAGCGAAAACGAAACCGCGTTGGAAATCCAGTTGGCAGCAATACCCAACGTGCCGTCCGCACCATCCGAAAGCGTCCAGATCATATCGAATAATATGTACGCGGCAGAGGTGTAGCCAAGCATGCTAAACAATAGCTGCAGGGTGCTCGAGAACAAGGAGCGACGACTTCGCGCGGCAAGCCCGATAAGAACAATCATGCATAGCAGGAATATCTCAATCTTGAGTGCCTTAACCACTAGACGCCATCCCTTCAATATCCGAATGGTCAGAATCGCCCAATTCGAATCAGGGCAATAAACACCCCTTTACTCCGCAGGGGTAAAGGGAATCATAGCAAAGCGCCCGAACATCACTGCAAAACAGTTTCTGTTCGGGCGCTCGGACGGCGCGAATTGCACGCCGGAATCAATTATCGGTAACGGCCGTTACTCGCCGTCGATGTCGGTCGCAACGGCCTCCTCGATGGCCTCGACACCGGCAGGCGACAGGTCCTCCTTGCCCTGGCAGAACTTCTTGTCGACC
>CABSNS010000346.1:0-1874 GCA_902479105.1 uncultured Collinsella sp.
CGGGCTGGGATACGCCAAGATCGAGCTCAACCATCGGGTCGATGTTCCCAGCGAGTTCAAATATCTCGCAAAGGCCGGGTATTTCGAGATCGACGTATATGCGCCTGCGAGCGGTACGGGGATTGAATACAACGGCTCGGACCATCTTGATAAACAGCGCAGCGCGTCGGACGCGGAGCGTATGACCGTGCTGAGCGCGCTGGGCTTTAAGATGATCGTCCTCACCGGGACTCAGTTTGCCCACCAGCTGCAATTGCACCGGGCGATGAACGCCATCGCGCTCGCTATGGGCCTTAAGTGCGACCGAAGCGAAGCGTTCCAAAAGCGGCAGAACGACCTGCGAGAATTCGTGATTCGGCACTGGGACGGCGGCCTTTAGGGGCGTTTTGGTCCTTCTACGGGGTGCCGTGGGCAGGCAGACCATCACAACATTCGACGTTTTTTGCCAAAAACGGGAAAAGCATCGAATGTTGTGATGGTTTGCGTGCTGAGGATGGGCTTGGGAAGCCGGTCTTGCTCGAAGCGACCTGTCCTGTCGTACGGGTGTCGGCATGATTCGCTCGTGGGGTATTATGTTTTCCGAAGAATAAAACGCCGCGTGAGGGGAGGGCTGCGTGGACGGGCACGTGCAACATGACGGCTTTGGCCGCGATATCAACTACCTGCGCATTGCCGTTACCGACAAGTGCAATTTCCGCTGCATTTACTGCATGCCGGCCGATGGCGTGGCGCCCCGTGCACACGACGAGCTGCTCAGCGCCGAGGAAATTGCCCGCTTTGTGCGCTTGGTAGCGGGGGAGGGCATTCGCCGCGTGCGCCTGACGGGTGGCGAGCCGCTGGTCAGCCGCCGTATTATTCCGCTCATTCGCGACATTCGCGCAATCCCGCAGATTGAGGACATCTCGCTCACCACCAATGGCGCCCTGCTGCCCAAGCTGGCGCCGCAGCTCAAAGATGCCGGGCTTAACCGCGTTAATATCTCGCTCGACACACTCGACCCTACGCTGTTCGGAAAGATCACGCGCCTGGGTCGACTCGAGCAGACTATGGCTGGCATCGACGCGGCGCTGGCTTGGGGCTTTGAGCCCGTTAAGGTCAACTGCGTTGTGGTGCGCCGGCTCAACCAGGACGTGGCGGCCCTCGCACGGCTGACCGTCGACCGCCCCATCCACCTGCGCTTTATCGAATACATGCCCATTGGCGACGAGCACACGAGCTCGCATTGTGCCGTAGACCCTCACGCGCCCACACTCAATCCCGAGCTGTGGGACGCAAGCGATACCGTGCCGAGCGACGAGCTGCGGGCGCGCATCAATGCCGGGGCCGCCGCGGCGGGACTGGGCGAGCTCGAGCCGCTCAACATCAACGACGCTCCTGCTGGCGCGGGCCCTGCGCGCTACTGGCACTTTCCGGGCGCGGCGGGAACGGTTGGCTTTATTAGCGCCATGTCCAATCATTTTTGCGCGAATTGCAACCGTCTGCGCCTGACGGCCGATGGCAACGTGCGTCCGTGCCTGTTCAGTGATGCCGAGTATTCGGTGCGCGACGCCCTGCGCCGTGGTGATGATATGCAGGTACTTTCGATTTGGCGCGATGCCGTGGCCCACAAACCGCAGGAACACGCGATAATTGAGGGCACGCAACGATTTATGTCCCAAATCGGAGGATGATCATATGGCCAAGAGCAGGTACGCCGATGCCACCAAGGCCGCTCGCAGGGCCGCGATGTCTGCCCACAAAGCCACGGCTGCGGCGAATGCTGGCAACGCCGACGCATCCGCACAGCCGACTGCCAGCGCTGCCACCGAGCCCGCCCGCGACGCCCGTCGTGACGAGCTGACGCACGTGGACGCCAAGGGCGAGGTGCGCATGGT
>CABSNS010000347.1:0-1871 GCA_902479105.1 uncultured Collinsella sp.
AGATGCTCAGGAGTCTCGTGGGCTCGGAGATGTGTATAAGAGACAGGTGCCGCACAGACCGGAGAGAACATCGCTTCCTCCGCAGGCGCCTATGGCCAGCACACTGCCATCATGGATCAGTACGACGTCATCGTGCTCGCCCCGCAGGTTCGTAGCTACTACAACGACATGAAGGCCGACACCGATCGTCTGGGCATTAAGCTGCTCGCTCCCCGCGGTAAGGAATATATCGACCTTACCCGCGACCCCGCTGGCGCCATCAAGTGGCTCCGCGAGAACCTCGACTAGTTCCTCCCTCTGTTGGTGCCCGGATTCCCGGTTCGGGCACCTCTCCCTATTCGTATCCCACAGAAAGGATGACTCATGACCAACCCCATGCAGTTCCCCGACGGCTTTGTGTTTGGCGGCGCCACCGCTGCTTACCAGGTTGAGGGCGAGACCCGTACGCACGGCAAGGGCAAAGTGCCCTGGGACGATTTCCTGGCAGCCCAGGGTCGCTTCTCCCCCGATCCTGCAAGCGATTTCTACAACAAGTACCCGGTCGATATTGACCTGTGCCAGCGCTTCGGCATCAACGGTATTCGCGTCTCCATCGCTTGGAGCCGTATCTTCCCCAACGGCACTGGCGAGATTAACCCCGAGGGCGTCGCCTTCTATCACGAGCTTTTCGCCACCTGCAACAAAGCCGGCGTTATCCCCTATGTCACGCTCGATCACTTTGATACGCCCGAGGCCTTTTACCAGAACGGCGGCGAGGGCTTCCTGACGCGCACGACGATCGACGCCTTTGTCGAGTACGCCAAGTTCTGCTTTGCCGAGTTCACCGAGGTCAAGCACTGGTTTACCTTTAACGAGATTCCCGCAACCGCCGAGGGCAGCTTTATCGTCGGCAACTGGCCGCACGGCGAGAAGTATCGCCTGGACAAGGCTTTCCAGCTCATGCACAACATGATGGTGGCCCACGCCAAGGCTGTCGTCGCCTTCCATGAGGGCGGCTTTGAGGGCGAGATCGGCATTGTCCAGAACCTGGAGCCCAAGTATCCCCTCGACCCCAACAACGCCGCCGACTGCGAGGCAGCTCGCATGGCCGACGTCATCAACAACCGCTGGGTACTCGACGCCACCTTCCGCGGCCACTATGCAGCCGACACCATGGAGGCTGCGACCAAGCTGGCCCATATCGCCGGCGGCGAGCTCGACGTCCGCGACGAGGACATCGCCGCGCTGACCGCCGCGCTCCCCTACAACGATTGCCTGGGCGTCAACACCTATAAGTGCCAGTTCCTGCGTGCCGCCGAGGGCGAAAACGACATCAACCACAATGGCACCGGCGACAAGGGCTCCTCGCGCTGGTTCCTCAAGGGCGTGGGCGAGTCATGCGTGCGCGAAGGCATACCCACCACCGATTGGGACTGGATCATCTATCCCGAGGGCCTGTACGACCTGCTGCTGCGCATTAAGAACGATTACCCCAACTACAAGAAGATCTACATCACCGAAAACGGCATGGGCTATAAGGACGACTTCGAGGACGGCTTTATCGACGACGCCCCTCGCATCGACTACATGCGTCAGCATCTCGCATGGATCCTCAAGGCAATCGACGGCGGCGTGAACGTCGACGGCTACTTTGTGTGGTCGCTGCAGGACCAGTTCTCCTGGACCAACGGCTATAACAAGCGCTATGGCCTGTTCTACATCGACTTTGAGACCCAGAAGCGCTATCCCAAGGCGAGCGCGTACTGGTACAAGAACGTCGCGGAGACCGGCCTGCTTATGGCCTAGTTTCCGCCGCATACCCCCTGTCGGCCGCATGCGAATCCCTCCACCTGTCTCTTATACACATCTGACGCTGCCGACGAATTAGACGG
>CABSNS010000348.1:0-1870 GCA_902479105.1 uncultured Collinsella sp.
ATTCGTCGGCAGCGTCAGATGTGTATAAGAGACAGCGATGGGATAGTGCAGCTTGGCAGGAATGCCGAGCGCGTTCAGGCGATTGCGGAACACATCGGCGGCGGGCTGGCCGGCGTACTGGGTGATAACCACGGCCGCGACAGCAAAACCGTTGCCGCGGAACAGGTCGACCAGGCGCAAAACGTCCTCGTCATAGGTAATGCCCAGGTCACCGCGAGCCTTGTTCTTCTCGATGTGGTTCGCGTTAATGGCGATGATGACCTCGACGTCGTCGGCAATGCTCTTGAGCATGCGGAACTTGCTGTCCGGCTCAAAACCCGGCAGCACGCGACTCGCGTGATAGTCGTCAAACAGCTTGCCGCCAAACTCCAAATACAGCTTGCCGCCAAACTGCGAGATGCGCTCCTTAATATGAGCGGCCTGCAGCTCGATATACTTCGCGTTGTCGAAACCCTGGCGCATATATGGCTCCCGTCCCGTTTCCATTTAATGTTCTAGGCGATTATAACGGAGCCCGCCCTCCCCGATACCCAGACCATCAACAGGCACCAACCAAACACGCCACCGATAAGTTGCGGTGGAATAATTCCTGTTTAACCCCTCATGACGGCCAAACAGGAACTATTCCACCGCAACTTCCCCTTTTGGCGCAAAGTAACCTGATCCCTTTGCACCAACAACAGAAACGTCGCAGGTTGAGCATAAGTCAGCGAGCGACGTCCAGGACGTACAAGTTGGCATGAAAAAGGC
The DNA here is from genome assembly GCA_902479105.1 of uncultured Collinsella sp. Classification (GTDB taxonomy): domain Bacteria; phylum Actinomycetota; class Coriobacteriia; order Coriobacteriales; family Coriobacteriaceae; genus Collinsella. The sequence goes on from CABSNS010000348.1 coordinate 751, forward strand.
AAGGCATAGACCTTTGGGTCATGCCTTGCCTTTTGAATGACAAATTGTCGTCCTGGGCGGCGCGCAGCGTCGACTGGTTGCGCGGTTCGTAGAACCGCGCAACATGAGAGCGCCCCCTCCCGCGCACGGAACGGGAGGGGGCTAAAGGTAGGAGTCTACCGGTGGGTTTACCCCACCGGACAGACGATGACCAGGTGATCCTTTACAGGATCGTCAAGGTTTCCGTGGGGTACCCGTTGGGTACTTAGAGCAGCACGCAGGCGACGGTCAGGATGACGGCGCAGACGACAGAGAGAGCAACGATAAGCTTAAGGGCAAACTTGAGCCAGGTCGTCCACTCGATCTTGGCCAGGGCGAGACCGCCCATGATGGCGCCGGAGGTCGGGGTGAACAGGTTCACGACACCGATGGCGGCGGAGAAGATCATGACCATGACCTCGGGCGAGAAGCCAAGCTTAACAGCCAGCGGTCCCATGATGGGCATGGAGACGGTGGCCATACCGGAGGTCGAGGGGATCAGGAAGGACAGGCCGAAGTAGACCAGGAAGCTCATGGGAGCGAAGATCACGCCGGACAGGCCAGCCAGAGCATTGGCGGCAGCGTCGAGGACGTAGACGTCGAGGCCGGTGCTAGCCATGAGGACGGAGATACCACGGGCGAGGGCGATGACGAGAACAACGGACATCATGTCGGCAGCGCCGGTGATGAAGGTGTTGACGATCTGCTTCTCGGACAGGCCACCGATGATGCCGATCAGGACAGCCATGAGGAAGAACCAGGTGGAAGCCTCGTCGAAGTACCACTGGCCAATGGGCAGGCCGGTGATCAGGGCAGACCAGCCCTGGACGACGGCGTTACCGTCGGCGTCGTAGACAGCGCCAGCGTCGAAGAAGTTGGCGACGCCCTCGTTGAGGTCGGCCAGCGGGATGAAGCCGACGATCATGACAACGAAGGTGAAGGCGAAGGCGATCAGAACACCCTTCTGACGACCGGTGAGCTTGACCTCCTTGTGGACCTCGGAAGCAGCCTTGCCGTGAGCCTCTTCGGCGTCCTTGAGCTCCTGCATCGACAGGATGGTGGAACCCTTGTCAGCCTTAACCTTCTTGGCATAGTTCATCAC
>CABSNS010000349.1:0-1864 GCA_902479105.1 uncultured Collinsella sp.
CTCGGAGATGTGTATAAGAGACAGCAAATATTCGTGGAGCTTACGTGCGCATACGGTTTCTAAACGGCGTTCGTCCTGAAAAACGCGCCGCTGGCAGAGAGTCTTGTCGCTTTAGTTTGGTGGTGTGCTACACTGCTACGGGCAAAAGCCACAGGCGTTGCCCTATTGCATAGAACGGGCGAACGATGCCCGATGTCAGTATCAACTTCGATGCCTTTTGGCGGGTTTGGCGGTGATCGATGAATATCGAGAACATGTTTGACAAGCCTGATATCAAGCAGCTGGTCCACGCATTTAGTCTTTTGGATGACGAGAAGGATATCCAAGCGTTTTTGACCGATATCTGTACGCCGCGCGAGATTTGCGACCTTTCTCAGCGTTTGCAGGTTGCGCGCTATTTGGACGAGGGCGAGCCTTATGTTGAGGTTCAGGCCCGTACCGGCGCTTCGTCCACCACGGTGAGCCGCGTTTCAAAGGCGCTGAACGGCGAGTACGGTGGCTACCGCAAGATCCTCATTAAGTTGGAGGATGGCGAGTAGGCCGCGCAAAACCAATTGTTCAAAACCGCTCCTCCGGGGGCGGTTTTTTTGATCCCCTGGGGACGGAGGAAAACGGATCACCGAGGGGGTCAGTCTAACCCGGTGATCCGTTTTCCTCCGTCCCCAGGGGATCAAATCTGTTGGCGTGGGGCAAATCTGTCCGCTTGGGCGGGTAGGATGGATGCATTGATTATTGCGAACAGTTTGAGCGGAGGACCATGCCTGTTCGAATCTATACCACCAATGCCGGCACGGATTTGAGCGATGCCGAGGCGGCGCTGCTTGCCGACCTTATTGCCCGCCATGGACGTGCCGTTTTGCTGGCGTCTACGTTTGCCGAGCTCGATCTGTGCCGTCATGGTGCGGCGGAAGCTGGCATTTCGCTGGGTATCGACTACAAGACACCCGCATCGTGGCTTCGCTCGCTTTGGGAGCTTTTGGGCGACGGGCGCGGTTTCGTCGACAACCTGCAGCGCCAGATGCTGTTCTCGGACATGGTCACGCGTCTCGACGATGCCGACCTGCAGCCGCTTTCGCGCAGCCAGGGCACGGTGCGCATGTTTGCGCGCATGGCCCGCGATGTGCTGCCGGGTGTGGCGGGGACGACGGCCGAGCGATGCGGTAGCAACAATTGCCAGCCTGAGCCAAAAAGCGATGCCGAGGCTCGTGTGTTTGAGCTTTTGCGTGCCTACGCGGGCGGTTTGGACCGTCGAGATATGGTCGAGCCCTGCGAAGCCGCCGATATGATGGCAGAAGCCCTGGCGAACAACCTGCCGGGGTGCGCTCGCGCCGTCTGCGTGCGTGGTGTCACGTCGTTTACGCATAGCCTGCTCGAGCTGTTGTCGGCCGTGGCGAACAGCGGGGGAGAGGTTGTCGTGCTGCTGGCTTGCGAGCAGGCGGCGATGCGCGAGGACCTGGCCGCCGCCTTTGATGCCCGCGGCGTGCTGTTTGAGGCTGCCCCGTTGGGGGAGGACGCCGCTGCGCCCGAGACCGCTTCTGCGCCTGCTGCTCAACCTATTTTTATAGAGGTGGCCGGCCCCCATGCCCGCGCCCGTGCTTATGTGGATGCTCTCGAGAACCTGGTCGCGGCATGTGAGGAGTCCGTGTCGCGCGACGGCGCCGCGACGAACGCCGACCCCGCGCGCGTGCTCGTGGTTTCCGCCCGGGCGCCCCAGCTGTTTGGCGAACTCGCTGCTCGTTTGGCGGCGCGTCACATTGCGGCCGAGACAACCGAGTTCACGGCGTTTTCCCAATCCATCGCGGGCAGGCAGTTCACGGCGCTCGCCAATCTGATCGAGCGCATGAAGGCCGCCGACGAGGGCCTG
>CABSNS010000350.1:0-1860 GCA_902479105.1 uncultured Collinsella sp.
TGTATAAGAGACAGGAACTGGCAGCGCGCGAAGATGACAGCGCTGGGCCTGCCCGACTTCGAGCCGATGCAGAACAACATCTCGTTCAACACGAAGAAGGGCGTGACCCGCGGAATCCACGCCGAGCCGTAGGACAAGTACATCAGCATCGCGACCGGCGCGGTGTTCGGCGCGTGGGTCGACCTGCGCCCGGGCGAGAGCTTCGGCCAGGTGTGCACCACGCGCCTCGACCCGTCCAAGGCGATCTACGTGCCGCGAGGCGTGGGCAACAGCTTCCAGGCGCTCGAGGACGGCACCGCGTACACGTACCTCGTCAACGCGTACTGGAGCCTCGAGCAGAAGAAGACGTACACCTTCGTGAACCTCGCGGACCCGGACCTGCACATCGACTGGCCGATCCCACTGGAGGAGTCCGAGCGCAGCGAGGCCGACCTGCACCACACGATGCTCAGGGACGCCAGGCCCATGGCCCCGCGCCGCACGATGGTCACCGGCTGCAACGGCCAGCTCGGCCACGCCATCCGCGACTACGTGGAGGAGCACGGCCTGGAGGGCTTCGAGTTCAACGACATCGACACGTTCGACTTCTCCGACCCGGCCCAGTACGGCCGCCTGACCTTCACCCGCGACATGGCCAAGGCGATCTTCCACCTGCTCGACTCCGGGGCGCCGTTCGGCACGTACGACCTGACCGGTTCGGACGCGGTGAGGAGCTGGGCGGACATCGCCCGCGAGGTGTTCTCGATCAGACCAACGGCAACGGCGACAAGGTGCGCCCGATCTCGACCGAGGAGTACTTCGCGAACGCGAAGGCCCCGGTCAGCCCGCGTCCGACGCATTCCGCCCTGTCGATCGCCAAGATCGAGAACGCCGGGTACCACGCGCCGGATTGGGAGGAAACCCTCAAGGCATACGTCGCCAAGGAACTTGGCAAGTAAGGCATGAGAAGTCGAGAAGGCCAAGATTTCTCGACGAATCCATGAATAACGAGATGCTCCGGAATCCATCCCGGAGCATCTCGTTTATGTATGGTCTGTGTGGATACCCCCTATGGAGGTGTGCCAACGTCCATATGCAGGCATTAATATTATCGGTCAGCCAACCGTCAACCATTTCCCCCCTCCCGAAAGCGGGGATAGAACTATGATGTGAGGGAATGACCATGTCTGATGATGCACAAGTGACGCGCCCAGAGGAAGACGCCGAAGTCACACAAACATCCTCGGATTCCGAATCCGTCCAAAACGATAACCCGTACGATGCGGACAAACAGCGCTTGTTCTCGCAGGATTCCCAAATAGAGGAAGGCCATCGGGGCGAAACCAACGAAACATCTGAAAGCAGGCTCGATGAGTCCGCTACCGGCGAACCGGACGATAATGTTGAAAGCGCCGAAAAAATCATCAATACCGGCAACAGTAGCGACGAGCAGTCAGTAAAAAGCGCTACGAATGCAAAACCTGCCGAAGCCGAGGCTGAGCATCCTGTTCGCACGACCATCAGCGCCGTGCGCGATGTCTGGCGCACTTTCACCAATCTTAAGACCATTCGGTTCATCATCGACTTCTTCCGCAATCCCAACTCCCCCTGGCATAAGCGCCCACGCTGTCCGTACACGCTGTACGCGCTGGTATTCGTGATTCTCACCGTTTTCGAAGTCATCTTTATCCAATGGGGCATGTACTCCGAAACCACCTATGCCGAGGGACAAGAAGTCGACGAAACCACGAAAATCCTAGGCAGCGTCGCCGGCCAAACCACGCAATTCGTCGCGCAGATGTGGCTTGAACACAAGAACCTATTCTTGCTCAACTGTCTCATTCTGGGTGCCATCTACCTCACGCTCATTCTCGTGCTAAA
>CABSNS010000351.1:0-1854 GCA_902479105.1 uncultured Collinsella sp.
AGAGACAGGATCGGCAGATCATACTTGCGGGCAAACTCAAAGTCGCGCTGGTCGCCGCAGGGAACGGCCATGACGGCGCCGGTGCCGTAGTCGGCAACGACATAATCGGCAACCCACACGGGGACCTTCTCGCCGTTAACGGGGTTTACCACATAGCGGCCCGTGAAGGCACCGTGCTTCTCGAGGGTGCCCTGGGCACGCTCGACGGCAGAGATGTGCTTGGAGTCCTCGACGATCTTGGTGACGGCCTCCTCGTACTCCGTGCCCTCGACGAGCTCGTGCAGGCCGGCGTACTCGGGAGCCAGGACAAAGAAGGAGACGCCAAAAAGGGTATCGGCACGCGTGGTGAAGACGGTGATCTTGCCCTCATCGCCCTCGATGGGCTCGCCATCCTGGTCGCACAGGGTAAAGTCGACCTCGGCGCCCTCGGAGCGACCGATCCAGTTGGCCTGCATCTGCTTGACGCGCTCGGGCCAGCCGGGGAGCTTCTCCAGGTCGTCGAGCAGCTCCTGGGAGTACTCGGTGATCTTGAAGTACCACTGCTCAAGGTCGCGCTTCTCGGGCTCGGTGCCGCAGCGCCAGCACTTGCCCTCAGTGACCTGCTCGTTGGCCAGAACGGTCTTGCAGGTGGGGCACCAGTTGACCGGGTTCTTTTTGCGGTAGACCAGACCCTTTTCCCACAGCTTCTCAAAGATCCACTGACCCCAGCGGTAATAGTCGGGGCTGCAGGTCTTGACCATGCGATCCAGATCGTAGGAGAAGCCCATACGCTTCATCGTGGCGAGCGCCTGGTCCATATTCTTATACGTCCAGGCGGCAGCCTGCGTATTGTGCTTAATAGCGGCGTTCTCGGCAGGCAGGCCAAAGGCGTCAAAGCCGATGGGGTGCAACACGTCGTAGCCGCGCATGCGGGCCTGACGGGCCATGGCATCGCCGATGGTATAGTTGCGCGCGTGGCCCATGTGCAGGTCGCCCGACGGATACGGGAACATCTCGAGCACATACTTTTTGGGCTTGCTGTCGTCGGTGTCGACGGCAAAGAGGTTGGAGTCCTCCCAGGCCTTCATCCACCGGGACTCAATGGCCTGCGCGTCGTAGGCAGGGATCTCGTCCTTATGATCTGTGCAATCGCACATATCAGCTCCTTTAATCTTAGCTGGGGTCGGTCGGCTGAGCTTTATTCGCTACTTCGGACAGTCCTGCGCAAGACGAAGAGCACATTAAGTGCTCTTCTTTGCGTGCGGAACTTGTAGCGAACAAAGCTAAGCCGCCCGACCCTAAGGTTGACTCGCATGATAATAGCAAATACAACAAGCGAGATGCCTGCGACTTGCAGGCATCTCGCTTTATCTAAATAACGTGGTTGAGAATCAGCCTTTGTCTGAAACCCGTTCTAGGACGAACGGGTTTTCCAAGTGCCGCAGATTGCCGTGAAAGAGGAGCGACGCGTACTTTGGTACGCGAGCGACGGTTTGAACGGCAAGGTGCGGTGCTTGGGAAAGCCGCTTAGCGGTAGCTGACGCTTTGCTGGGAGTCCTTCACGACTACGTCGTGAGCGCCGCCTTCGACGATGGAGGTGGAGCTTACCAGGGTCAAGCGCGCCTTTTCCTGGAGCTCGGGGATCGAGAGGGCACCGCAGTTGCACATCGTGGACTTGACCTTGTAGAGCGTGCCGCCCACGCCGTCCTTGAGGGAGCCGGCGTAGGGAACGTAGGAGTCGACGCCCTCGACGAAGCTGAGCTTCGCAGCGCCGCCCAGGTCGTAGCGCTGCCAGTTGCGGGCACGCGCAGAACCCTCGCCCCAGTACTCCTTCATGTAGCTGCCGTTGATGTTGACCTTATTCGTCGGGGACTC
>CABSNS010000352.1:0-1854 GCA_902479105.1 uncultured Collinsella sp.
TCAGATGTGTATAAGAGACAGCCCACGATGAGCCCGCCACCTTCGGTGACCTGGATATGGTCGATCTTAATGAGGTGACGTAGCAGCACACGGTAATCGTCTGCCGAGACACGGTGGAAATAACTGAGCGTGAGCACGCGCTGGGCTAGTTCGGCCGGCGTGAGCTCTCCGGTACTGGCAAGCGTCGACATGGTCTGGTGGTAGAGCAGGCTGTAGGGGAGTCGATCGAGCTCGGGCGGCTCGACCCATTTTTCCTCGCGATAGAGTTGTACGAGCGCGATGCCTTGCAGGAGCTTCCACGGAATGGTTTCGGGCATCATCGTGCGCGGCTCGGGTTCTTCCTCGCGCATGACAAACCACATCTCGGGCGGAAGATCGCGGCGCCCCGTGCGGCCCATTCGCTGCAAAAAGGAGCTGACGGTAAACGGCGCGTCGATCTGAAACGCACGCTCCAGACGGCCGATATCGATACCGAGTTCCAGCGTGGAGGTGGTGACGGTTGTCTGTGCCTGCTCCTCATCGCGCATGAGTTCCTCGGCCGTTTCGCGCAGCGATGCCGAAAGATTGCCATGGTGGATGAGAAAACGGTCGGGCTCGTGCCGGCTCTCGCAGTAGCTGCGCAGCATGGAGCACACGGCCTCTGCCTCCTCGCGCGAGTTGGCAAAGACCAGGCACTTGCGCCCGCGGGTGTGTTCAAAGATATAGCCCATGCCGGGATCGGCGTTTTCGGGCGCGGTGTCGGTGGGGTTGAGGAGCGCCTGCTCATCGGCCCGGGGGATATCGACTTCGCCCTCGGGGGCCGAAGAAGTGCGACGGTCTTTGGGAGCGGCCTTGCCCCGTGCCCGCTCACGACGTTGACGGCGTTCCTCCTGTGTAAGCTGTCCGCTGTGGCGCACGTCTTGGGCGCCAGCCGGCAGCGCCGCGGGCGCCGCCGGCTCAATACGCTCGCAAGCAAGCATCTCGGCTTCTTGTGGACCCGTGCTCTCGAATCCCCGCTGCTGTGCCTGGGGACCCGAGTTGTAGAAGTGCTCCATGGAGATGCGCCACACGCGGCGCGGTTCCTCAAAGCGGGGGATGATGCAATCGCGTCCTGTTCCCTGTGAGAGAAAGGCGCCCGTGCGCTCGGGGTCGCCGATGGTGGCAGAAAGGCCGATGCGGCGGGGCTGCACGCCCGCCATGCGCGAGAGGCGCTCGATAAGGCAGAGCGTCTGACCGCCGCGGTCGCCGCGCATGAGCGAATGAACCTCGTCGATAACCACATAGCGCAGGTCGCAGAACATACGCGGGATTGCCATGTGCTTATGGATCAGGAGCGCCTCGAGCGACTCGGGCGTAATCTGCAAGATACCGCTCGGTTTTTTGATGAGCTTAGCCTTGTGCGACTGCGAAACATCGCCATGCCAGTGCCAGACGGGGATATCGGCCTCTTCGCACAGGTCGTTGAGGCGGACGAACTGATCATTGATGAGTGCCTTGAGGGGGCCGATGTAGAGGGCGCCAACGCTCGCGGGCGGGTTCTCCCAAAACTCGGTCAGGATGGGAAAGAAGGCTGCCTCGGTTTTGCCGGAAGCCGTGGATGCCGTCAGGAGCACATTGTCCTGAGTGTTAAAGATGGCATCAGCTGCTGCAACCTGGATGGAGCGTAGACTCTCCCAATCGTGGGAGTAGATGAAGTCTTGGATAAACGGGGCGTAGCGGTCAAAGGCGTTCACGGGGCCTCCTTTCAAAAACGAATCTCTCAACGCGGTGGGCAGTGGCTTGCTGCATTACTGCCTCGACGTTTGCCCAGATAAAGCCTGCCAAAATAAACCTGTCCCTTTTTGGCAGGTTAGATGGCTGTCTCTTATACACATC
>CABSNS010000353.1:0-1852 GCA_902479105.1 uncultured Collinsella sp.
GATGCTCAGGAGTCTCGTGGGCTCGGAGATGTGTATAAGAGACAGATATAGACGTGTCCGCCTACGGTGCGGGCGCGGTCCTCGTTAATCCGGCGCAGCGTGTGGCAGATGGCAGACGCCGCTCCCTCGTGCCATGGCTCGGCAAACGCCTCAAAGATTCCCGCGAACTCGGTGGGATAGCGGTGCTCCAGTTCGTCAAAATATCCAGGTAAAAAGAGCACCGAGCGCGAGTGATAGAGCTGCCCCGCAAACAGCGGGCTTAATTCCTCGCCACAGCTATCTTGGATAAAGCTGCAAACGGCATTGTTTGGCCACGGTCCATGCAATGGTTTAAGGTTCGCGGGCGTTATACCTGCTTCGGGCATGCACATGAGCGTGGGCATGCTGACTTCGCTCACACACGCGTACGGTTCGGGTGTGTATTCGGCCAGGTACATATCGTGCGTCGGAGTGATGAAATGCTCCATGACGATGCAGGTGGGGGAGAGGGGCATGATCCATGCGCGGCCGTACGCCCGGTCGTTTGCCACCTCGCCAGTAAAGACGGCGCCCTTGCCGGTAAGCTCCAGGCCAAACTGCTCAAACTGCGGTGCGTAGAGCTCAGCTATGTCGGTCGCGGCCCGATGCATTTTCAAAAGCGTCCCCTTCCTTTGCGGAAACGTCCACGCCTGGCTCGATTGTGTGCCTTGGCTAACATATCAATGATAAGTTGATTGAGGTTAACTCTCAAGCCGTCAGAAGGGAACCTCATGGCAAAGGGATCAAAAAGGGAAGGTGGAGGCATCGGCGAGTTGCTCGCGTATGCCGGTGACCGCAAATTCCTAACGTATTTGGGCATGGCGCTCTCGGCGCTCTCGCAGCTGCTGAGCTTTGGCCCGTACGTGTGCATTTGGCTTGTCGCGCGCGATCTGATCGCCGTGGCACCTAACTGGAGCGAAGCCTGCGACATCGCGATGTATGGCTGGTGGGCCGTAGGTTTTGCCCTGGCAAGTATCGTAGCTTATTTCGTGGGGCTCATGTGCACGCACCTGTCTGCGTTTCGCTGCGCGTCCAATATCCGCAAGACTACGAGCGAGCACCTGCTTAAGCTGCCGCTTGGCTACTTTGACACGCACGCCACCGGTGAGCTGCGTCGTGTTGTAGACGGATGCGCCGCCTCCACCGAGACTTTGCTCGCACACATGCTGCCCGATATCGCAGGCGCCGTCGCCATGGTCGTGGGCTTGCTCGTGCTGCTTTTCGCCCTCGATTGGCGCTTGGGCGCGGCATGCCTCATCTCGGTGGCCATTTCGTTTGGCGCCATGGCCACCATGATGAGCGGCAAAGGCGCCGAGTTCATGAAGGCCTACATGGGAGCGCTGGTCAAGATGAACAAGACCGGCACCGAATACGTACGAGGCATCCCCGTGGTCAAGGTGTTTCAGCAGACGGTCTACTCCTTTAAGGCCTTCCACGATGCGATTGCCGAATACGCCGACATGGCGCAAAACTATGCGGGCACGTTCTGCCGAGGTCCGCAGGTGCTCAACCTTACCGCGCTCAATGGCCTTGTGACATTCCTGCTGCCCGTGGCGTTGCTGTTGGCGCCGGGCGAGACGGACTTCGCGCATTTTATGGCCAACTTCACGTTTTACGCGATATTTTCGGCCGTGGTGCCGACGGCCATGACCAAGCTCATGTTTGTGGGCGAGGCCTCTCAGATGAGTGCCGATTCGCTGGCTCGCATTCGAAGCGTCATGGATTCCAAGCAGCTCTCCGTGCCCGCGCAACCCAAGCACCCTGCCGGCGGCGACGTGCGATTTGAGGACGTGAGTTTTACCTACGAGGGCTGTCTCTTATACACATCTCCGAG
>CABSNS010000354.1:0-1849 GCA_902479105.1 uncultured Collinsella sp.
CCTACAGCACCCGCCGCACGGCGCTCGAAAAAGACACCACCGATGAGGTCAATTCGGATAAGCCTCGCTAGCTCCTAGTTACTTTTGTGAGAGACGCCGACTCGGCTCATCGACCACCAAAAAGGGCTGGCCCCGATAACTCGGAGCCAGCCCTGAGTCGTCTGACGTGGGAATCGCAACCCACTACTTGAGCTTCAATGCCTCCATCATGGGTACGGCGGCGTCCCAATCGATCTTCCAGCCAATCGACACGCGGACGGTCTCGCCCGTCGCGGGAGCCGTCGCAAACAGCGTATGGCCGTTGTCGAGACCGGTAAAGCGCAGCCACGTTATGCCGTTGTACTCGACCTGGTCGGTTGTTGTCTCCTTGCCTTCGTAGACCTGCTCTAGGCTTGCAACCTCTTCCTCCGGCGAGCGCGGGAAGATGCTGATGTTCAGGCGTCCTCCAGTCTCGTCGTGGAAGAAGTTTGCCTTTTCGCGCTCTTCGTCGGACGAATCCAGCGTGTACCCATCGGCGGCCTCGATGCTGTACGATGCGCAGTCGATGCCCGTTAAATCTGCCTTCTCGCCAGAATCGGCCACGCCGCCGGCCGCCTTGAACTCCTTGGTCTCGCATCCCGTGGTGTCAAAGTGCATGGCCTCATGATTCTTGGCGGGGGCGTAAGCGTCTACGAACTCGACAGTGATGGGCCCGTAGTACGCCGTCTTGGGCGCCCAGAAATACACGTACTCAACGGTCTCGCCCGGGCCGATATCTGGCCTCTCGGAAAGGTCGATGCCCTCGTGCAGCTCATCGGGAGCCTCGCTTGCAACGTAGTCGAGCACGGCTGCCTTGCCAGAAGTAAACAACGGGTCGCCTGCCTCAAGATCGCCCTGGGCAGCATGCACGTTAAAGGAACTGAACGTCCTGTTCTTTGTGTTGTTGTTGGTGATCTTGATGTGCAGGTAAAAGCCGTCCTGCAGCTTGGCATCGCCGCGATAGAACGTACCGTGAGCCACCGACTCATAGGTAATGCCTGCCACCTCGACCGTCTGCGAATCATAGGCCTTGGGCTTTTCCTGCACAGGCGCGCTGCCGCCCGAACCGCCAGGCGAGCCGCTCGGAGCACTACCGCCACAGCCGGCCACTGTACACGCCAGCACGGCCGAAAGCGTCACGGTGGGAATTCCTAACAGCAGTTTCTTTGTCATGGGCCTCATCATTCTCACCGCTCCTTTCGGCTTGCAGCTCATCCATTGCCCAAGGCCTTCGTCGTCCCGTGGCATCGGCTTCCACTATGAGCGTATGACGAAACACGGCGCCGGCGAAGTGACCCGTGGCCCAAATAACGACCCACCAGCGTTCCTTATGGGCCAAAAGAACTCGCACATGCACGCCCCCGGCCCATAAAACGAGACGTCTGTCCCAATGTTCGATTCGATCCAACAATCCGCACGACACGTTTTCGACAACGTATCCAACCGCAAACGCAGCAAGACGCATTCGGCCGCCTTCAAATTTACTCGGGCAGAACCGACTCGGTTTTGTCCGAGTAAACTCGAGCATAAACTGATCCATGCGATACAATTAACTCGGACAAAACCGAGTCGGAAGGAACCGAGTAAGTGGAATTTATTGGCAGGGAGCGTGAGCTCGCCCGTATTAAGAAAACGCTCAAAGCACCCGAGCAGCGCAATGTTCTCATTTACGGCAGGCGTCGCGTCGGAAAAAGTGAGCTCATCAAGCAGGCGCTAACCGATTTGTCGGACGTCGCAACGGTCTATTACGAGTGCCGCCAAACCTCCGAGGCAGACAACCTCGAGAGCTGTCTCTTATACACATCTGACGCTGCCGACGAATTAGACGGTG
>CABSNS010000355.1:0-1841 GCA_902479105.1 uncultured Collinsella sp.
GGAGTCTCGTGGGCTCGGAGATGTGTATAAGAGACAGGTAAACAGGTTAGTCACCAGACGCCACTTTTGCGCGCAGTGAATGTGCTTGTACTCAAAGATAGTCGTGAGCAGCGCCAAGATGAAGAACGTCTGATACATCATGGCGAAGGTCATAATGAGCGAAGCGGCGCACGCCTGCATCTCGACTTCGGTAGCCAAGAAGCCGTGCGAGAGCCCGCCCACGATCAGGAACGTCGCGTTGGCGAGCATGGAGATCAGGGACAGCAGCATGCCCGGAGCGATAGTCATAAACATGTCGTAGGCGGCAAAGCGATGATAGCGGAACGTCGATTTGACAAGATGCTTGCCATAGGTAAAAAAGACCTGGTAGAAGCCCTTGGTCCAGCGCATGCGCTGTTTCCAGGATGCCTTGAACGTCACGGGCTGTTCGTCAAAGAACTCCGCCGGCGCATAGCCAATGCGAATGCCGTGAATAGCGCAGAACGTAGTGAACTGAATGTCCTCGGTCAGCGTGTGGAACTGCCAACCGTGCATGCCCTCGATAACGCTTGACGAGATAAGGTACCCCGAACCCGAAACAGCGCAGGACGTCTTGCAGATATTACGCGCGTTGTTGAGGAAGCGCGCCTCGCGTAGATACCACGTGGCATTAGCTGCCGAGATCCACGAGCTGCCGAAGTTCTTGGAATTGCGATAGCTCGTGACCACATGGAAGCCCTGGTCAAAGGCATCATTCATCTTGGAAACGTAATCGCGGGAGATAACGTTATCGGCATCGAAGATAAAGTAGCCCTCAAACGTGTCGGGATACTCGTTGAGAATGCGGTCGAAGCCAAAGTCCATGACCCAGCTCTTGCCCTTGCGGGCCAGGTCATTGCGCTCGTAAACAATGGCACCGGCCTCACGCGCGAGCTGCGCCGTGTTGTCGGTGCAGGCATCGGCGACCACGAAAACCTCGATGAGCTCGGACGGATAATCCTGGTCCTTGATGGAGCGAACGAGGTTGGCGATCACGGCCTCCTCATTATGCGCCGCAATAAAAAAGGCATAGCGATGGAGTTTTTTGGCCTTGGGAGGCGCGACCTCACCACGAAGAGCGCCAATGACAAAGAAGACCACCTGGTACAGAAAGCAGACCGTGAGCAGCGTGACGACAATCTGGTTGAAGATCACGATGGGTGTGTTGGTTTGTAAAAAGGCGAGCATGCAGGCTCCCAGCAACGCGTAACGTAAACAATCGTATATCTTACCGCAGGCTTACCGAGTTCAAGAAACCACCTAATACCGGCTAGGCTTCGAGCAGGCCGAGCTGCGGGACGATGTCGTCGCCGGCGGCAGTGCGACCGAGCGAGCGCGGAGCCAGATCGTCAAGAACCGCAGCGAGATCCCAGGGCAACTCGTCGCGGCACTCAATGCGCTCCCCCGTCACGGGATGGTCGAACGCCACGCGCCAGGAATGAAGGAACTGCCTGGTCAGACCCTGATCGGCACGCGCATCGCACTTGCCGTAGAGCGGATCGCCCACGCAGGCGTGGTTGATATGGCGCATGTGCACACGAATCTGGTGCGTTCTGCCGGTAAACAGGTGGCACTCGACAAGCGTGTAGCCGTCGTCGAAACGCGTGGAATCAAAGCGCTCGAGCACCTTGAATGTCGTAATGGCCTGACGGGCAAAGGGGTCGTCCGAAACCGCCATCTTGACGCGGTCGCGCGTGGAACGGGCAATACCGGTATTGATGGTGCCCTCGTCCATGGCGATGTGCCCGTGGACAAGCGTGATATAGCGACGATCGAGCGTGCGCGTGCGGATAAGATTTTGGAGCGCGCGCTGGGTGTCGTCG
>CABSNS010000356.1:0-1839 GCA_902479105.1 uncultured Collinsella sp.
GCTCTGTCGATGCCACCCAGGCCGTGACGGGCGAGGACGGCGCGGCGACGTTTGTGCTGCATGGTGCTCTGCCCGGTTTGACGACGTTGACGGCGGCGGTGGACGGCACGGCGCTGTCCAAGCAGGTCGACGTTCGCGTGTCTGCCGAGGCAGTGCGACCGGCGCGACCGGTGGCGACGATTGGTGCGACGACGTTTGGTGCATGGTCGCCCAAGGAGAACTACATTACGGTGCCCAAGGGCACGAAGCTGGAGCTTTCTGCCGAGGATGGCGCGACGATTTGGTACACCACCAACGACACCTGCCCCTGCCGTGACGAAGGCCGTGTAAAGTACACCGAGCCCATTGCGCTCGATAGCAACATGTATGTGCGCATTGCGGCACAGCGCCCTGGCATGTCGTACAGCGAGTATTCCGAGCGTCTGAACATTACGATCACGGTGACCGATGAGCCGATGCCTGAGCCGACGCCCGATCCCGAGCCGACGCCCGAGCCGGACCCGACGCCTGGCGACGGCGAGCAGGGCGGCGGTGCGGATGGCTCTGGCGGCACCGGGGTCCCTGCGGGCAGTTCGACTTCGACGACGGCCATGGTGACGACGGACAAGTTCAAGGGTAAGGGCGAGAACGGCAAGAAGTCCGGCGGCACGGAGCTTGCCAGCACGGGTGACTCCGCCGCGATGACGGTCGCCGCTCTGGGCATCGCCGGCGCAACCGTTGCCGCGGCCGGCATCGCCGCGACCAAGCGCCGCAAGCACTAGGTTTTGGTGACGGCGCCCATCCTCGGCTTTAGCAAAATCTCAATCTGTAACACCAGGCTGCCCAAAACGGCTCCAGGTGTTGCAGATTGAGATGAACTGTTCAGCCGCTAACCTAACGTCTCGATCTGTAACACGTAGCGAGGAATTTGGCCTCTAACTGTTACAGATCGAGACAAACCGACCGGGCAAGTCCCCAAACCACCACAAAGGTGCCTGTCCCCATTGTGGTGGTTTGGGCGGCCGGCATAGAAAAAGTCCCCGCCGGGCGTGTGCTCGACGGGGACTTTGCCGTTTGATGGCTAGCGCTGTGGGTGATTACTCGCCCAGCAGGCTCTTGGTGATGGAAGCGGCGGCCTTCTTGCCGGCGCCCATCGCCAGAATGACCGTAGCGGCACCGGTGACGATGTCGCCGCCGGCCCAGATGCGGGGATCGGTGGTCTGGCCGGTCTCCTCGTCAGCGACGATGTAGCCCCACTTGTTGAGCTCCATCTTGCCGCCGATCTTCTTTGCGAAGGGGTTGGCGTTGGTGCCGATAGCCGAGATCGCGACGTCGCAGGGAATCTCCTCGATGGCGCCCTCGATGGGCACCGGGCGACGACGGCCGGACTCATCGGGCTCGCCGAGCTCCATCTTCTGGACCTTGACGGCGCACACGGAGCCGTCCTCGCCAGCGACAAACTCGAGCGGGGAGACGAGCGGCAGAACCTCGACGCCCTCGGCCTTGGCATGGTGCAGCTCGGCGCGACGGCAGGGCATCTCGTCCTCGGTACGACGGTAGGCGATGATGGCGTGCTCGGCGCCCAGACGCTTGGCGGTACGGACGGCGTCCATAGCCACGTTGCCGCCACCAAAGACGACGACGTTCTTGCCGTGCTTGGTGGGGGTGTCGTACTCGGGGAACTTGTTGGCCTTCATCAGGTTCACGCGGGTGAGGTACTCGTTGGCGAAGAAGACGTTGGGCAGGTTCTCGCCGGGGACGTTGAGGAACTTGGGCAGGCCAGCGCCGGTCGCCACGTAGATGGCGTCGAAGCCCTGCTCGAACAGCTCCTCGGCCGTGGCCATGTTGCCCACGACCTGT
>CABSNS010000357.1:0-1837 GCA_902479105.1 uncultured Collinsella sp.
GCTCGGAGATGTGTATAAGAGACAGGGGCAAGGACGCCGGCGGCTACACCTCCAAAGAGGCCATGCGCATGGGTATTCCCCTCACCGCGGTCGTCTTTATCGTCGTGCTGGTCGAGGCCGCCTGGTTCCACCTCTTTGGCCTGATGTAAGCAGTCGAGTGCTTGGCTGTAATTAGCCGAGTGCTTGAACTGCGAGTGCCCGAGCGCCCCATCTATGAGCGCTGCGGCCCCATTACGTTACCAAGCCCGGCGGCATCCTCGCCGCCGGGCACTCTCCCGAAAGGAGCATGCTATGTCCACTACCGATGCTTCCCAGATTCACGACCTGCGCTCCGCGCTCGACTTTTTGCGCGAGATGCCGGGCCAGCTGCTTGAGACCGACACTCAGGTCGACCCGGACGCCGAGGTCTCGGGCGTCTACCGTCACGTCGGCGCCGGCGGCACCGTTATGCGCCCGACCAAAGAGGGTCCGGCGATGGTCTTCAACAACGTCAAGGGCTTTGACGATGCCAAGGTCTGCATCGGCATGCTTGCCAGCCGCAAGCGCGTTGCCGCCCTGCTCGACCTGGACGAGGAGCACCTGGGCCTCGAGATCGGTAAGCGCTTCGAGAACCTGATCGCGCCCGAGCAGATCGCCGAGGGCAAGCATGTCGACTGCCAGGAGGTCGTGTACAAGGCGACCGACGAGGGCTTTGACCTGCGCAAGATCGTTCCCGCCCCCACCAACACGCCCGTCGACGGCGGCCCCTACATCACCATGGGCCTCGCCTACGGCACGAGCCCCGACGGCTCCCAGTCCGACGTGACCATCCACCGCTTCTCCTGCGTCGACAAGGACAAGCTCGCCATGTGGATTACTCCCGGCAGCCGTCACCTGGGCGCGTTCTTTGACGAGTACTGCCAGCGCGGCGAGGACATGCCCATCTCCATCTCCATCGGCCTGGACCCCGCCGTGTACATGTGCTGCGGCTTCGAGGCTCCCACCACGCCGCTCGGCTTCAACGAGCTGCAGATCGCCGGCGCCCTGCGCGGCCACGCCGTCGAGCTTGCCGACTGCGTCACCGTTCCGCAGAAGTGCATCGCCAATGCCGAGTATGTGCTCGAGGGCTACCTCATGCACGACGAGACCATCAACGAGGACGTCAACGGCCACGGCTACGCCATGCCCGAGTTCCCCGGCTACACCGGTGGCGCCAAGGTCTGCCCGGTGATCAAGATCACCGCCGTCACCACGCGCGTCAATCCCATCATGGAGAGCTGCATCGGTCCTTCGCACGAGCACGTTTCCATGGCCGGCATCCCCACCGAGGCATCCATCTACAAGATGGTCGAGACCGCCATCCCGGGCCGCCTGCTCAACGTCCATGCTGCTCCCTGCGGCGGCGGCAAGTTCGTTGCCATTATGCAGTTCAAGAAGTCGAGCAAAAATGACGAGGGCCGTCAGCGCAACGCCGCCATGCTCGCCTTCTCGGCATTCTCCGAGCTCAAGCACGTCATCCTTGTTGACGAGGATGTCGACATCTTCGATATGAGCGACGTGATGTGGGCCATGACCACGCGTTTCCAGGCCGACGTCGACCTCATCACCATCCCCGGCTGCCACTGCCACGTGCTCGACCCGTCCAACGACCCCGCGTTCGATCCTTCGATCCGCGAGCACGGCATCGCCTGCAAGGCCATCTTCGACTGTACGGTTCCGTTCGACCTCAAGAAGAACTTCATCCGCTCGCAGTTCATGGAGATCGACCTGGACAAGTGGGCAGCAGAGCTCGCTTTCTAGTACGTAGCCCTACCAAGTAGTTAAGGAGTCGCCATGCCTGAGCCTTCTGTCCGTCCTC
>CABSNS010000358.1:0-1829 GCA_902479105.1 uncultured Collinsella sp.
GGCAAGATCTGCGTCTACGCCCGCAACACCGTCACCAACGACGTGCTGTACAAGGAGGGCCTGGACCTTCTCGTCGTGCCCTCCGCCGAGCTCTCCCGCGGCCGCGGCGGCCCGCGCTGCATGAGCATGCCCTTCTGGCGCGAGGACCTCTAAGGTCTTCAAGGACCCGTACAGGTCTTAATACATACATCTAGCTGCCATTAGATGTCTCCCATTGGGGCGGTGCAGGTATTCGCACCGCCCCATTCTTGTATGAGGAACGTCAACACGATTGGATGACTGCTTTTGTAAGGAGCTTGGCCATGGATATCAAGGCAATCGGCGTTGAGGAGTGGCTTAACGTTTGGGAGAAGAGCGCTACGTGGGATATCGCCCAGTCGACGATTTCTTCGCTTACCATGGGCGAGCTTCGCGCGCTCGACGAACAGGACGGCGTCACGTTCTACGAGCGCCTGGATCGCGAGAAGATGAACTACGGCTGGATCGAGGGTTCGCCGGAGTTTAAGGCCGAGGTTGCCAAGCTGTATCGTCGCGAGGTCAATCCCGATCACATTCTGCAGACCAATGGCTGCACGGGCGCCAATCTCAACGCTATCATGGCCGTGGTCGAGCCCGGCGACCACGTTGTCGCCGAGTGGCCCACCTACGCGCCGCTCTACGAGATTCCGCGTACGCTGGGTGCCGAGGTTGAGTACTGGGAGCTTCGCGAGGAGCTTGGCTGGAAGCCCGATATCGAGGAGCTCAAGCGCCTGGTGCGTCCCAATACCAAGCTCATCTGCATCAACAACGCATCGAACCCCATCGGAACGGTGCTCGATGCCGACACGCTCGGCCAGATTGCCGAGATCGCCCGCTCGGTTGGCGCCTATGTGCTGTGCGACGAGGTGTACCTGCCGCTTGAGAACACCGAGGGTTTTATGTCGATGGCCGATGTGTACGAGAAAGCCATCGTCACCAACTCGGTGTCCAAGACCTATTCGACGCCTGCGGCCCGCGTGGGCTGGGTTGTGGCAGACGAAGAGGTATCTAACCGCATTCGCACCTACCGCGACTACACCATGATTTGCGGTGGCGTGTTCAACGACGCCCTGGCGACCTATGTGCTCAAGCACAAGGACAAGATTCTCGAGCGCAACCGCAAAATCGTGTTTGGAAACCGCGATATCGCGCAGGCTTGGATCGATATACAGCATCGCGTTTCCTGGACGGCCCCGCAGGGCGTGTCTACCTCGTTTATCCAGCTTGATATTCCCGAGGACGACGAGGAGTTCTGCAAGCGCCTGCTGTCCGAGAGGGGAGTGCTGCTGGTTCCCGGTAGCCGCTTTGAGCTTCCCTGCGGCGCACGCCTGGGCTACTGCGCGAGCGAGGACGTTCTGCGCGAGGGTCTGAGGCTTTTGGGCGAGGCACTGGCGGAGTTCGATTGCTAGGATTCCGACGGCTCTCAAAGCCGCTCAAATCTGTCTACGATTATCGATAACTGACCCGTTTCCCAAGAGGGGAGCGGGTCTGTTTTTCTATACCGAGAAGTCAAGTTGTTACAAATGAGGCCGTAAGGCGAGCCGGTATCCGATGGGCCTTATACTGAGCTTCCGGTGAACGGTATCAAGCGTCTGGTAAACGGTAATTTGTTACCAGAAATGAATAGGACAAACTTTTTTCTGAATAAAAATGAAAATGGTTGAGACGCAGTATGAATCGCTAATTCTATTCATAGCTTTATTGGAAATATGCAATTTGAGGGTGGTTTAATAAAGTTTAGTTCCATTTGCTATCTGGATTGAAAACGCGTTTAAGCTGTCTCTTATACACATCTCCGAGCCCACGAGACT
>CABSNS010000359.1:0-1827 GCA_902479105.1 uncultured Collinsella sp.
AGATGCTCAGGAGTCTCGTGGGCTCGGAGATGTGTATAAGAGACAGAGATAGAACAACATAGAACAAATTTGCCGAGATGACTTCACGGGCGTTGTTGCACGTGTTATAAATAGGACAACATAGAACGACAGCAGGTACGAGCCGTCGTCGCTCAAAGCCGCCGCACAAGGAGGAACATCAGGATGAACGCACACGATCTGATTCAGGAAATCATCGAGCGCAAGGGCAAGATCGAGAACGTCTTTTGGATCGCTTGTGGCGGTTCGATGATCGACCTGATGCCGGCCAACGAGCTGCTCAAGCGCGAGGCCACCACGTTTACCTCGACGGTCTACACGGCGCGCGAGTTTTGCCTGATGGCCCCCAAGAGCCTAGGGCCGAAGTCGCTCGTTATTGCCTGCAGCCACAGCGGCAACACGCAGGAGGTCGTCGACGGCTGCGAGATGGCGTTGGCTGCCGGCGCCGAGGTCGTCGCCATGACCGACTGCGAGGGCTCCAAGATCGACAACGGCAAGTGGATCACCTGGGTCTATCCGTGGGGCGAAGGCGTGCCGCAGGCCGAGGTGCCTCAGGGTATCGGCGCTCTGATCGCCGCCGAGCTGCTCGACCAGCAGGAAGGCTACGAGGCACTCGCCGACATGTACGAGGGCCTCAAGCAGATGGATGCGCTGCTGCCCGCCGCCCGCGAGAAGGTCAACGCCGAGCTGGGCGATCGCTTTGCCGAGCTCTGCCAGCAGCACAAGTTCTTCTATATCCTGGGCTCCGGCCCCAACTTTAGCCAGACCTACGCCATGGCCATCTGTTCGCTCATGGAGATGCAGTGGCAGCACTGCTGCTACATCCACTCCGGTGAGTACTTCCACGGCCCCTTCGAGGCCACCGAGCCCGGCGTGTTCTACTTTGTGCAGCTTGGCGCGGGCGAGTGCCGCCCCATGGAGGAGCGCGCCCTTGCGTTCCTCAACACGCACACCGATACGATTATGGTGCTCGACGCGCTTGAGTACGGTGTGGGCGACGTGCCTGCCAGCGTGCGTTCGTACCTGGAGCCGATTTTCTTCTACAACATGAGTTGCGAGCTGCGCGCCGCACGCGGCAAGGTCTTCGACCACAGCCCCGAGGTTCGTCGCTACATGGGCATCGAGCAGTACTAATATACCGGGAATAACCTCTCACGACGGGGTCTGCGCTGCGCGCGGGCCCCGTTTTGCGTTGTGGCAGCCGGATTCGTGTCTGCGCGAAAACGAAGGTGAATACTTTTCCGCGAAGTGAACGACCTATTTTGGACTCCCGAAGCATCCACATTTTTTGACGCCAAAACTGCAGGGAAAACTTGACGAAACCGCAGGAAACGGCGTCCGAAAAGTATCGATGCTTCGGGGGCTCGTTTTTACTCGTTCACTTCGCGGAAAAGTATTCACCTTCGATTCGCAAGGGCACTGCGTGAGTCAAAAAAGCGGGCCGCGCCGGGGATTTCCGGCGCGACCCGCTTAGTATCGCGCTTAGATTCGCAAGGTTGCGGCAGCCAGCGGCCTACTTTGCGTCGTAGGCCTCGGCGTCCCACCAGTCGAGCTGGGCGATGTTGTCGCGGATGTGCTGGCAGCTCTTGTGGAAGCCTTCGAGCTCGTACTCGGAAAGGTCGAGCGTGTAGACCTCCTCGACGCCCTCGGCACCGATCACGCACGGCAGGGAGGTAAAGATACCCTCCTCGCCATACTGGCCGGTCATAAGCGTAGAGGCCGAAAGCACGGCGTGCTCGTTGTGCAGAACGGCGGCGCAGACGCGCGCGGCGGAGTTGGCGACGGCGTACTCGGTGCACTGCTTGCCCT
>CABSNS010000360.1:0-1799 GCA_902479105.1 uncultured Collinsella sp.
AAGACCATCGCGGTCTTTGCCCTGCCCTATATGCTCTCGTACTTTTTGCAGATGCTCTACGGCATGGCCGACCTGTACATGATGGGGCAGTTTAGCGGCGCCGCCGGCATCACCGCCGTGGCAAATGGCGCGCAGACGCTCTATATGATTACCGTGGCGCTCGTGGGCCTGGCCATGGGAACGACGGTCATCGTC
This sequence comes from uncultured Collinsella sp., assembly GCA_902479105.1. Classification (GTDB taxonomy): domain Bacteria; phylum Actinomycetota; class Coriobacteriia; order Coriobacteriales; family Coriobacteriaceae; genus Collinsella. The sequence continues at coordinate 196 of CABSNS010000360.1, forward strand.
GGCCACGCTGTGGGTTCACGCCGGTTTGACCGCGCCGAGACCGCCATCGGCAACACCATTACGCTCTTTATGGGTGTCTCGGTGGTGCTGGCCGCTGTCCTGCTCGCACTGTGCCCGCAGATCGTGACACTCATTGGCACGCCGGCCGAGGCAGTCGAAGGCACCGCCGCCTACCTGCGCATTTGCTTTATCGGCATTCCATGCATCGCCGCGTACAACATTCTCTCGGCCATCTTTCGCGGGCTGGGCGATTCGCGCTCGCCTATGTACGTGATCGGCGTGGCATGCATCATCAACATCGCGCTCGATTTTCTGTTTATCGGGCACATGGGGCTCGGCCCCGTGGGCGCGGCACTCGGCACGGTAACCGCGCAGACGGCCAGCGTTGCCCTCGCGCTCGTGTGGCTCAAGAGCCGCCGCACAAACATCCACGTTAAGCGCAGCGACCTGCGCCCCCAGCCCGAGGTGCTCGGCAGCATTCTTAAGATCGGCGTGCCTGTGGCCGTGCAGGACGGCTGCATCCAGGTGGCGTTTATGTTTATCACCGTCATCGCCAACCACCGTGGCTTGGTCGACGCCGCCGCCGTGGGCCTGGTCGAGAAGATGATCAGCTTCTTGTTCATTGTGCCGAGCTCCATGGGCGCCACCGTCAGCGCACTCACGGCGCAAAACGTCGGCGCGGGCAAGGGTGACCGCGCGCGTCAGGTACTCAAAGATGCCATGACGATCTCGGTGGTGTACGGCTGCCTGATCACGGCGCTGATGTGGCTGGTGGCACCGGCGTTTATTGGCTTTTTTGCCAAGGACGCCGCGGTGGTCGCCGCCGGCACCGGCTATATGCGCAGTTATATTTTCGACGCGATTTTTGCCGGCATCCACATTTGCTTTAGCGGCTTTTTCGCTGCATACGGCAAGAGCTATATCGGCTTTGCGCACAACGTGCTGGCCGTGGCGCTCATTCGCGTACCGGGCGCTTGGCTGCTGTCGAACGCCTATTCCGACACGCTGTTTCCCATGGGCATCGCTTCGCCGTGCGGATCGATTTTGTCGGCGGTCATTTGCGTTGTCGCGTTTACCGTGCTCAACCGGCGCGGGGCTTTTGACAAGTTGGCAGCGTAGCGGGGCAACGCGAAATCGCCCCCATCGACGACATCATCAGCGACGATCCCACAACCTACGTGACGCAGATCACGATGCCTGTATCGCTAGGCTAGACCGAGCCTCGTCTCCAGCTCGGTCAACGCCTCAAAAGCATCGCGAGACACACCTGCCAAGCGCTCACGTTCCGCAATGCGAATTCGCGCCATCAGGTGCTCTTTTGCCTGCCCTTGGGCGTGCTTCGTGCGCCCTTCCGCCTGCGAGCAATTGCGATTCTCTATATCCATTACGTCTCCGGCACCTGACCAGTAGCCAAGATCTGCTCGAGTGCGTCCTCGTCCAGTACGGGTACGCCCAGCTGCTCGGCTTTGGTAAGCTTGGAGCCCGCTTTGGGGCCGGCGACCAGATAGCTCGTCTTCTTTGAAACACTGCCCGAAACCTTGGCACCAAGCACCTTGAGCGCCGCGCCCGCCTCGTCGCGCGTGCGATTGACAAGCGTGCCGGTG
>CABSNS010000361.1:0-1798 GCA_902479105.1 uncultured Collinsella sp.
TGTGGGGTCCCGGTCTCCACAATTTTCGTCAAGCTATTGGTTAGATTTTGGTCAGTTGGCGTAAGGGTGGAAGGCCAAAAGATTGTTGGCGAAAAAGCTCAGAGAAAGTGCTGGTAGGGGAGTTGTTGAGCTTTTCGACAGCTTTTGAGCAGAAGAAACTTTGTGGCTATTGCCGGCGATTGCGTTGTCGCGGTCATGGCGGTGCGGGATGCTGGTCGTAAGCGTCGAAAGCTCCGATTTTGGAGGCCAGCATGGATCTGTTTCTTGAGACTCCGCAGCAACAAGCCGAGCGCATGTTGCGCCAACAGCAACGGCTTATGGAGATGCAAATGCAAGGGGTAGCCGCCCAGCCCCCTGCGCAAAATGCCACGCCTGCGGTTTCGCCTGCGGGCGGATCGGCGCCAGAGAACTATTCCGTACAACAAGATTCATATGCGCAGGAGCTTGCGTTCGACAAACGCCGCACGCGTCGTCGCCGCGTGGGCCAGCGCCTGCGCACATTGGCGATGATCGTGCTCATTCCGCTAGGACTTGCGGCGATTTTCTTGGTCTCGTATGCGCTCACCTGCATCCTCAACGGTGCTTCGCCCGGCGAAGTGCTCCAACATCTGTCAGCCCTGGGCCAGCGCCTAGGCGACGTCATGACAACCATTCGCACCGGCTGGGAGAGCTAGCGTTTTAGCGTCCGCGGCTCTAAGAGAAATTTGTCTGCAAGGCAGTGGGTGATCCGTGCGTGTGGCGGGGTAAGATTGATCGCGGTTTTGATTGATGACCGATTGAGTTTGTTGGGCGGAGTCTATGTCTGCTATTGATATCGTGCTTGTTGTGATCGCCTTGGTGGCGGTGGGGGTTGCTGTGGCTTGCGCCCTCCAGCTCAAGAGCCTGCGTGCCGAGTTGCGGGAGCGTGGCGACAGTAGCGCGGAAACGCTGGCAGCACTCGAGCAGGCCAACAACGCGCTCGATGCCCTGAACGTCGCGCTGGCCGAAACTCGCCGCACGGCCAACGCCATCGCGCAGCAGCAGACGACAGATGCGGCCGTGGGGCAGCAACGTTACCTGACCATTGCACGTGAGTTTTCGCAAGCTGGTGACCGGATGGATGACCTTCGCCGCGAGACGGCCCAACAGCTCGGTGCCAACCGCGAGGGCATCGAGCACCGCCTGGACAAGGTGCGCGAGACGGTCGATGCCCAGCTGGGTGCTATCCGCAAAGACAACAACGTGCAACTCGATCAGATGCGCGCGACGGTGGACGAGAAGCTCTCCCGCACGCTCAACGATCGCCTGTCGGCATCGTTTAAGCAGGTGAGCGACCAGCTCGAGGCCGTGTACAAGGGCCTGGGCGACATGCAGTCCATCGCCACCGGCGTGGGCGACCTTAAGCGCGTGCTGGGCAACGTGAAGGCGCGTGGTATTTTGGGCGAGGTGCAGCTGGGTGCAATTCTGGCGGACATTCTTACACCCGACCAGTATCTGGAAAACGTCGCCACCAAGCCCGGCGCCTCGGAGCGCGTTGAGTTTGCCGTCAAGCTGCCGGTAGACGAGGGCGACCCCGTGCTGCTGCCGATTGACTCCAAATTCCCGGGCGACGCGTACGAGCATCTGCTCGATGCCCAGGAGTCGGTTGACGCTGAGGCCGTCGCCGCAGCACGCAAGACGCTCGATGCGATGGTCAAACGCGAGGCAAAGGACATTTGCGAGAAGTACCTGAGCGTGCCCGCGACCACCAACTTTGGCATTCTGTTCGTGCCGTTTGAGGGCCTGTACGCCGAGGTCGTCAGCCGCCCCGGGCTTATAG
>CABSNS010000362.1:0-1792 GCA_902479105.1 uncultured Collinsella sp.
TTCCAAGGACGTGCTGCCGGAGAACGTTGGAACGGAGCCGATTTCCAGCTCTGCAAATCTCGCAGGGCTGGAAAACGAGCCGGAACCAGCTCTGCAAATGCCGCAGGGCCAGCTCTGCAAATCTCGCACCTCTGGCTCTGCAAATCTCGCACCTCCAGCTCTGCAAATCTCGCAGGGCTGTATATATAAGGATAAAACCCTCCAGGTAAACCCTCCATGTAAACCTCTCCCCTCACTCCCTTCGGGAGAGCTCCCCGCAAGCGGGAAGCGCCCCGCCGAGAAGGACGGGAAGAACGAAACGACGGGACGGGACTCCGAAGCCGTGTCCGTGATGGGCCATCTCGCGTCCGTCCGCTCCAGGCTGTCGCTCACCACCGCGAAGCCGACCAAACGCGACCTGTCCCGGATCGGACGCCTCGTCGACCGTATCGCCGAAGCCCATGCCGGCGACCATGCGGCCGCCCTGGCGCTCATCCTCGCGGTCATCGACTGGCTACCAGCGAACCCGTACTGGCTCCGTCGCGTCGACTCCGCGCGTCGTCTGGCCGACAACTGGGACCGGATCGCCAACGATTGGGCCGTCGACCGGATCGAACGCCAACGCGAACGGGACACCGAGACCCGCGGCCGCGATCGGAAACCCGCCGCTTCCAAGCCCACTCCCATGCCGGAACGGCATTCGAAACGGCACGTGCATTCGCTGATCTGCGAGCACGTCCTGGACGATATGAGGCCTCACGAGGCGGAATACGACCACGAGGGCAGTTTGCGCAACGGCAACCCGTCCGAATGGCAGATGGCGTGCATGCGGCATGCGGACGAGCTCAACCGGCGTGACGGGATCGAGGTGGCGGCATGAGCGGGGATCCGAACCTCGTCGCGGGTGTCTGCTCCGGCCTGCCGTTGGGTATCCAGGACCTCATGTGGGGCACCGACAACGAGCGCGTCAGGAACAAATCCGACCGGAGGATCCTGAAAAGCACCGCGCGGATCCTGTGCGACATGTGTCCCATCCAGGCCGAATGCCTCGCGCAATCCATCATCGGACGTGAGCAGCACAGCAGGATCGGCGGCATCGACGTGAAGGCGAGACGGCTCCTGCGGCACCGCGCGGAAGCCGACGGGGTGGACCTGGACCCGTCGAACCCGGCCCGGACGAGGAACCTCACATCGTGGATCCGCGACCATCCCGAACTCGTCCGCGAGGTCCGCGAGCAGTCATCGACCCGCGAGGGACGCCGCCGCAGGAGCGAGGACCAGTACGCCTACCGGCAACGCAAGACCGTCGAATCGGCGCAACGGCCGGAATAGACCCGATCCGTGCCAGCGGATCAAGGAAACGCAATAGAAAAGAAGGAAACCGAAATGGAAAACAATGAGACGAACGTACCCCGCATCATCGCCATGGCGAACATGAAGGGCGGCGTCGGCAAGACCACCAGCACCATCTGCACGGCCATCGCGCTGAACAAGCTCGGCAGGAAGGTCGAGGTCAGAGACATCGACCCGCAAGGCAGCGCGACGCTCTGGGCGGCCAAGGCCAGAGCCGCGGGCGGACCGCTGCCGTTCGACGTGCGGGTCGCCAACCGGTTCACCGTGGCCATGCCGCCGACCGACCCGGAGACATGGGTGCTCATCGACACGCCGCCCAGCCAGTCGGACCTGATCGCCGCCGCGGTGGACGCGAGCAGCCTGGTGGTGCTCGTCACCACACCAGGCCCTCTCGACCTCGACCGTATGTGGGCTGTCTCTTATACACATCTCCGAGCCCACGAGACTCCTGAGCATCTCG
>CABSNS010000363.1:0-1784 GCA_902479105.1 uncultured Collinsella sp.
TAATTCGTCGGCAGCGTCAGATGTGTATAAGAGACAGGGGACGAGTTGCTCCGTGACTAAAGTATAGGGCTCTAAACCATTTAAGAAAGCGCTATAAAAAGAAGCCTCGCAACGTGGCGGGCGGTGCGGGGCTTCTTTGGTTGCTTTAGTTGCCGGGCCGTCCTTACCCGCGCGGCTTGATTTTATCACGTAGCGTCTTGAGGTTCTCCAGTGCCGCGTTAAGCGTCTCATCCCGCTTGGCAAAGTGGAAACGAATCAGATGGTTGACGGGCTCGCGGAAGAAGCTCGAGCCGGGCACGGCGCCCACGCCCACCTTGGATGCGAGGTCCTCGCAGAATTCGAGGTCGCTGTCATAGCCAAACTCAGAGATGTCCATCATGACGTAGTAGGCGCCCTGCGGCACGTTATGCTCAAGACCGATGCTATCGAGCCCCTGGCAGAACAGGTCGCGTTTGGCGGTGTAGAGGTCGAGGACCTCATCGTAATAGCTGTCGTCGAAGTTGAGGGCGGTGACAACGGCTTCCTGCAGGGGAGCGGCGGCACCCACGGTGAGAAAGTCGTGGACCTTCTTGATACGCTCGGTGATCTGGGCCGGGGCGATGGTGTAGCCCAGGCGCCAACCGGTGATGGAGTACGTCTTAGACAGCGAGCTGCAGCTGATGGTTCGCTCGAACATGCCGGGCAGCGTGGCCATATAGACGTGCTCGTGGGGCGCGTAGACGATGTGCTCGTATACCTCGTCGGTAATGCAGTAGGCGTCGTACTTTTTGCAGAGGTCGGCGATGAAGGTGAGCTCCTCGCGCGTAAAGACCTTGCCGCAAGGGTTGGAAGGGTTGCACAGGACGATGGCCTTGGGGTCGTTGTCGCGGAAGGCTGCCTCGAGCGTCTCGCGGTCAAAGTCGAATGTGGGCGGGTTGAGCGGCACATAGATGGGCTCGGCACCCGAAAGAATCGTGTCAGCGCCGTAGTTCTCGTAGAACGGCGAGAAGATGACGACCTTGTCTCCGGGGTTCGTAACCGTCATCATGGCGGCCATCATGGCCTCGGTGGAGCCGCAGGTGACCACGATATTCTGGTTGGGGTCGATCGGCATGCCCATAAAGTGCTCCTGTTTGGCGGCGAGCGCCTCGCGCATGGCCTGGGAGCCCCAGGTAATGGAGTACTGGTGGTAGAGCGGCTTGGGGTCGGCGGCGATGGTGCTCAGGCTGTTGAGCAGCTGCGCCGGAGGATCGAAGTCGGGGAAGCCCTGCGAGAGATTGACGGCATCGTACTTATTGGAGATGCGTGTCATGCGGCGGATGACCGAATCGGTAAATGTTGCCGTGCGGTTGGAGAGTTCTTTCATGCCGGTCCTTTCGAGGATTTGCAGTGGGGCAAGTTTACTCCTATGGAACCGGTGGGAATTGCTCGAAATGGTCTCGAAAAACTCTTTTCAAAATTCTTGAAAATTGGGGCTTGCATCGCGTGGCGTTCCTTGCAATAATAGTCGAGCGCGAAGCGCACAGGACACGGTGGGTGTAGCTCAGTTGGCTAGAGCGACGGGTTGTGGTCCCGTAGGTCGAGGGTTCGAGTCCCTTTACCCACCCCAGTTCTTGTTTCGTGTTGATATCGGGTCGTTAGCTCAGTTGGTAGAGCAGGGGACTCTTAATCCCAAGGTCCAGGGTTCGACCCCCTGACGGCCCACCACACGATATCTCCTCTAAAGTCCGCCACAACGGACTTTAGCTTTGGGTCGTTAGCTCAGTTGGTAGAGCAGGGGACTCTTAATCCCAAGGTCCAGGGTT
>CABSNS010000364.1:0-1777 GCA_902479105.1 uncultured Collinsella sp.
TGTATAAGAGACAGCGATAAAGCCGTCAGCAAGTGGGAATCCGGCCGCGGCCTTCCCGACATTTCCCTCGTTGAGCCTTTGGCCCAGAGACTCGGCATAAGCGTGGCTGAGCTTTTGGCTGGTGACATTCGGGCCAACGCCAACCGTGCAGGCAATATGCTCAAAGGCGTCTTTTACGTTTGCCCTATCTGCGGAAACGTTGTGCACGCGCTCGGAGAAGGCAGCTTTAGCTGCTGTGGCTCCACGATGTTTCCCCAGGAGGCCGAAGAGCCGGACGCGGACCACGCCTTTTCCATCGAGCGCATCGAGGACGATTGGTACGTCACGCTCGATCATCCCATGACCAAGGATCACTACATTAGCTTTGTGGCATATGCGACTATGGACGGCATCTGCTTTAAGAAGCTCTATCCAGAGCAATCGGTGCAGCCGCGCTTCCATATTACCGGGCGCGGCAGGATATATCTTTACTGCAACCAACACGGACTCTTTACGTCGCTGACGCCTCGCAAATAACGGCTGTCTATCCGCCCTCCTCATGCGTTCCCGGGGGACCCAAAATGAGCGTGGATAATCTCCCGTTTTTGGCCTGTGTGCGGGCTCAAAATGGGAGATTATCCACGCTCGTTAGGCTAGTGTCCGAAAATCCACGCTCGTCGCTACTTGAGTCCGGGCAGGCGGGTGTAGGGAAACGACCGCTCGAGGAACTCGGAACCGCGGGCGTAATCTTTGGCAAAGTAGCTGCTGTAGAGCGAATCGAGCACGTATTGCACGGCGATGTGGCTGGCGAACTGCGTGATGCGGTGCGTCATACTCTCGTGGTCGCTCACCATGAGATAGGCGGCAAAGCCGGGGTGAATGCGGGCGCAGTACGGTGTGCCGATGACGATGACCGGGACGCGTCGACTGCTGAGGATCGGCAAGATCTCCCTGAGGTTGGGGGCAAGGCCGCTGTAGGAGATGACAATCGCCACATGGTCGGGGCCCGAGGCGAGCGCCGTACGCACCTGCGCCTCGACGCTGCCGTAGCACGTCGCGCTTTTACCGGCGGAAAGCAAGCGATCGCGGAACATTCCCGCTGGATACAGGTTATGCGAGCCCGTGTAGATGTCCACGGTGTCGGCGCGCATGACGAGCTTGGCGGCGTAGTCGAGCTGTGCGGGGTCGAGCAGTTCCTGCGTTTCGGCCAAGGTGGTCTGGTAGAGCCCCTCCATGCGCTCCATTACCTGTGCGGGGGTGGAGGTGGCATCGAAGGGAAAGTTGATGTCCACGTCGCGCCGATTGCCCGCCTCGGTCGCCTGGCGGATGAGCTCGACCTTGAGGTCTTTGAATCCCTCGAGGCCGAGCTTTTTGCAAAAGCGGTGCACGCTCGCGACCGAAACGTTGGCGCACGCGGCAAATTCCTTAATGGAAAGCCCGCGCACATCCTCGCCCATGGCGAGGGCCGTTTGCCCAAGTTGTTGCTCGGTGGGGGTGAGGCTTTTGCCCTGCGTGATCTTTCGCCTGATATCCATATGGCTCCTATGCGTTTGCGTCGCGATAAACCAATCATAACGATAAATAAAACGTTCGGCTTGGCTGGGAGTTTTGGTCCGCCGGTCTATGAACGACGGACCGCTCGACGCCGTGCGGGCTCAACATGGGGGCACTGTCCTTGTTGGGCCGTTTGCGCCCGGGGCGTTACCCGAGCACACGTACGGGCCCCAAGAGGCCGCTGGGCTCGGAGGGCTCGGTCATGCCGAATATGTCGGGGACGGCGTGATCGAGGGTGTTGATG
>CABSNS010000365.1:0-1765 GCA_902479105.1 uncultured Collinsella sp.
TGGAACGGACCCATAGATAAGCTCCTTAATAGAACAATTCAAACTCCAGTACTGTACCACAACCCCCGCTCTCCCCTACCCGCCACTCGGGGACGGGGTAGAAATGGCAGAAATACCAAAAAAGGGGTTGCCCGAATATGGACAACCCCCTTGCTAGAAAACGGTATTTGTTTTCTCTTAGGCCTCGGTGGCGAGCACGCGACCCGTCATCTCGGCGGAAGGCTCAATACCAGCCATGGTGAGCATGGTCGGAGCGATATCAGAAAGACGACCGTCCTCGATACCGGTGAGCTTGGCCTTCTCATCAACGATGATGAACGGTACACGGTTGGTGGTGTGAGCCGTAAACGGATGCTTGGAACCGTCAGAAGCAACGTCAAACATGTGATCGGCGTTGCCGTGGTCGGCGGTAATCAGCGCAAAGCCGCCCTTAGCGAGAATCGCCGGGACAACCTTGGACAGGGCATCGTCAACAGCCTCGACGGCCTTAACGGCGGCGTCGAAGACACCGGTGTGACCAACCATGTCGCAGTTCGCGAAGTTCACGATGTAGAAATCAGCGCGATCCTCGTTAATAGCGGCGACGAGCTTCTCGGTAACCTCGGGAGCGCTCATCTCAGGCTGCAGATCGTAGGTAGCGACCTTGGGGGAAGCGACGAGCACGCGCTCCTCGCCCTCCTTGGGCTCCTCGATGCCGCCGTTGAGGAAGAACGTCACGTGGGCGTACTTCTCGGTCTCGGCGGTGTGCAGCTGCTTCAGGCCGTTGGCGGCGATAACGTCGGCCAGGACGTTCTCGGGGAACGTCTTGGGGAAGGCGACCTCGACGTCAAACGTCGGATCGTACTCGGTCATCGTCACAAAGTGCGAAAGCTTGATCTGCTCGCGCTCAAAGCCGTCGAACTCCTTGTCCGTGAACACGCGGGTCATCTGACGAGCGCGGTCGGGACGGAAGTTGAAGAAGATGGCCGCGTCGCCCTCGTGGATGCCCTCGTTGTGGGCAGCGAAGGGCTCGACGAACTCGTCGCCGCGCGGATCCTTCTCGTAGTAGGCCTTGATACCGGCAACAGGGTCGACATCGGCATCGGACGCGTTGACCATGACGTCGTAGGCACGCTGGATGCGCTCCCAACGGTTGTCGCGGTCCATGGCCCAATAGCGGCCCGAGACGGTGGCGACGCGAGCGTCGCAACCGGTCTCCTCGGAGATCTTAGCCAGGAAAGCGCAGAACTCACTCATGTAGCCAGCGCCGGACTGCGGGTCAACGTCGCGGCCATCCATGAAGGCGTGGACGCGAACGGTCTTGACACCGTGCTCGGCAGCCATCTTGACCAGAGCCTCGACGTGGTTCATGTGAGAATGAACACCGCCAGGGCTCATAAGGCCCATGAGGTGGAGAGTCTTGCCGTCAGCCTTGACGTCGTCCATAGCCTTGACGAAGACCTCGTTCTTGGCGATGGAGCCGTCCTTGATGGCATTGTTGATGCGCGAAAGCTCCTGGAACACGATGCGGCCGGCACCGATGTTGAGGTGACCCACCTCGGAGTTACCCATCTGGCCATCGGGAAGACCCACGTCCTCGCCCGAAGCGCCGAGCGTGGTGTGGGGGTACTTCTCGTACAGGCTATCAAGGAAGGGCGTCTTGGCAGCGGCGACGGCGTTCTCGCCATCGGCCGGAGCCAGGCCGCAGCCGTCCATGATGATCAGGAGTGCAGGAAGATGACGCTGTGCCATATGTCCTACTCGCCTGCCTTGACGACCATAGAGG
>CABSNS010000366.1:0-1751 GCA_902479105.1 uncultured Collinsella sp.
GAGATGTGTATAAGAGACAGACCTGGTGGGAGCCCGAGGACGGCAGCGAGCCCGAACCGTGGCTCACGCCCGATCAGGCCTTCGAGCGCTTCTTTGAATGGACGAGCGATCGCGGTATTGAGCTGTGGGACCACCAGGAAGAGGCCCTCATGGATCTAGCCGCCGGTGACCATGTCATTTTGGGAACACCGACCGGATCGGGTAAATCGCTCGTCGCGCTAGGCATGCTCTTTATGGGCATGGCACAGGGCAAGCGCTGCTACTATACGGCTCCTATCAAGGCTCTGGTCAGCGAAAAGTTCTTCGATCTGGTACAGGTGCTCGGCCGCGATAACGTTGGCATGATCACCGGCGATACGCACATCAACACCAAGGCGTCCGTCATCTGCTGCACGGCCGAAATCCTTGCCAACGATGCGCTGCGCGAGGGCGAGGACGCCGATGTGGGCTGCGTGGCCATGGACGAGTTCCACTACTTTGCCGACCCCGACCGTGGTTGGGCCTGGCAGGTGCCGCTGCTCACCCTGCCCCACACGCAGTTTATGCTCATGAGCGCCACGCTTGGCGATGTCACTGCAATCGCCGCCTCTCTCGAAGAGCACACCGGCGCTGCTTGCGACCTGGTTGTCGACGCCCCGCGCCCCGTGCCCCTGAGCTATGACTACGTGACGACCTCGCTCGAGGGCACCGTCGAGCTCGCCATGCGCCGCGGAGAGGCCCCACTCTACATCGTTCACTTTAGTCAGGACGCCGCGCTTGCCACGGCACAGTCGCTTGCCAACTTTGGCATCGCTAGCAAGGAGCAGCGCGAGGCCATCAAAGAAGCAGCAAAGGGAACGAGCTTCTCGACGGCCTTTGGTAAGATTCTCAAACGCCTGCTTGGATGCGGCGTCGGCGTGCACCATGCTGGCATGTTGCCGCGCTATCGTCTGCTGGTCGAGCGCTTGGCGCAGCAGGGCCTGCTGCCCGTCATCTGCGGTACCGATACGCTCGGCGTCGGCATCAACGTGCCCATCCACACCGTGGTGCTCACCGCGCTCACCAAGTTCGACGGCTACAAGATGCGTCGCCTGCGCGCCCGTGAGTTCCATCAGATCGCTGGTCGCGCCGGCCGTTCGGGCTTCGATACCGAGGGCATGGTCATCGCCGAGGCCCCGGAGCACGAGATCGAGAACGCTAAGCTCATGGCCAAGGCGGGCGACGACCCCAAGAAGCTCCGCAAGATTAAAAAGAAGAAGGCCCCCGAGGGCTTTGTCACCTGGAACAAGCAGACCTTTGAGCGCCTGATCGAGACGCAGCCCGAGACGCTCAAGCCGCGCCTTCGCATCACACACTCCATGGTGATTAGCGTGGTCGAGCAGGGCGGCGATGCCCGAGCCCGCGTACACGACCTCATCGAAACGAGCCTGCAGACTCCCGAGGAAAAGGCCAAGCTCGAGGTTCGCGCCGACGAAATCTTCGCCACACTCATCGATTCCGGCGTCGTCGTTCGCACCGAGGTGCCGCCCGCGCCCGACGCTCCGGCTGACGCCGCGCCGGACATCGACTACGCGCTGACGGTCGATCTGCCCGAGGACTTCGCACTCGATCAGCCGCTCTCGCCGTTCTTGCTTGCCGCGTTGGAGCTGCTCGACCCCGAGAGCGAGACCTATACCATGGATCTGATCTCGATGGTCGAGGCAACGCTCGAGGATCCCAAGCAGGTGCTGCGCGCACAGGAGCGCGCCGCGCGCGACCTGTCTCTTATACAC
>CABSNS010000367.1:0-1733 GCA_902479105.1 uncultured Collinsella sp.
TCTAATTCGTCGGCAGCGTCAGATGTGTATAAGAGACAGGCCCAGCATGAGTGCCTTCTCGTCCTTATCCGCAACGCGGAGCGACGCGCCAAAGGGCATGCCCCAAACGGCGAACGTCGCCATCGTCGCGGCGATCAGGATGCACGAATCCGTTCCCACACTCATAAACTGAGCATAGGCAAGCGATAGGACAACGTTGCTGACGCCTGCAATCTTAAGAAACTCCCAACCCGCGGCAAGCCCCATGAGCGTGAGCAGCGACACGATGCCACCGGAATTGCCAAGCATAAACATAAGCTGGCCCAACAGCATGCCCAGATAGCTGCCCGCCGGCGCCGTGATACACAGCGAAACCGGAACCATGACAAGCATGGTTGTAAACGGAACAAACGAAAACGCCACGGCCTTAGGGATAACGCGCTTAAAGAAACACTCCACTCGCCATAGCACGGGCACCGAGATGAGAACCGGAATAACAGTCGTCGTGTAATCGTTGACCGGCGCGGGAAGCAGACCATACACGGAAGTCATCGATGCCCCCGTCGTCGATGCGGCATCGACGAGCTTAAGCAGATCGGGCGCAATCAATACGCCGCCCAGCATCATGCCCAGCTGCTCCGAGCAACCGAGCTGGCGGGCGGCCGCCCAACCAAGATAAATGGGCAAAAAGTAGTAGCCGGCGTTATAGAGCCAACTGTAGAACAGGCGATAGATATCGGAATCGGCAGACCACAGGCCCAGCATGCCTTCGCCCATAATGACAGCGACGGTGCGGAACAACGCCGCGCAGACAATAAACGGCAGCGCCGACATCATGCTTTTGGACAGATAGTCCACCACGGCCATGGCGTTTGATGAAGCCGTCGTTGTAAACGAGGTGTTAGAAACTTGTGACATGGAACGCCTTTCCCAATGTGACATGCGAGCTTTCCCTTTGTCACATCGTGCGGTACTGACCGATTGCGCGGTACTTTTCGTAGCGGAGGTTTGTGAGGGTCGCGTCGTCGAGCTGCCCAAGCGTATCGAAGGCATCAAATGCCGAGGACATGACGGCACCGGCGATCTCCTCATGCGACAGGCCCCTATCGTCAACAATGCCGTCGATGATGCCGAGCGCCAACAGATCGGGGGCCGTGAGCTTAAGCGCCTCGGCGGCCTCATTCGCGCGCTCGGTATCCTTCCACAGGATCGACGCACAGGCCTCGGGGCTCACGACTGAATAGGCCGAGCTCGAGAGCATCAGGATGCGGTCGGCCACGGACAGCGCCAGCGCGCCACCAGAGCCGCCCTCGCCTGTCACCACCGAGACAATCGGCGTCTTGAGGCCGCTCATCTCCATGAGATTCAGGGCAATCGCCTCGCCCTGGCCGCGCTCCTCGGCACCGATGCCGCAAAACGCGCCCGAAGTATCGACCAGACACAGAACCGGTCGACCAAACTTTTCGGCCTGGCGCATCAGGCGACGCGCCTTGCGGTAGCCCTCGGGATGCGCCATGCCAAAGTTGCGGCGCATACGCTCTTTGGTCGTAGTGCCGCGCTCGATGGCGATGACCGTCACGGGTCGTCCGTCCTTCCAGCCGATGCCGCCCACCACGGCAGCATCGTCGCCAAAGTAACGGTCGCCGTGCAGCTCCACAAATCCATCCAGGCCCAGCGAGATCATCTCGCCTGCCGTGGTGCGGTTCGCCGAGCGGGTCCTGTCTCTTATACACATCTCCGAGCCCACGAGACTC
>CABSNS010000368.1:0-1726 GCA_902479105.1 uncultured Collinsella sp.
ACTGGCCCTCGGACTTGAGCGAGTCGGCCGTCTGCACGAGCGAGACGATTGAGCGGAGCTTGGTCTGAGCCGTATTGGCGCGCACGCGCACCAAGATGCTGCCGTCTTCCACGACGGTTCCGGCGAACACGTCGTCGCCCACGCTGCGCTCGACGGCCAGCGGCTCGCCAGTCAGGGTCGCCTGGTTGACCATAGCGCTCCCCTGCTCGACAACACCGTCGATGCAAATGGACATGCCAGTGCGCACGGCGACCAGATCGCCGGGCTCGAGCTCGGTGGCGGCAACGCTTACCTCGGTGTCGCCGATGACCTTTTGCGCCTTGTCGGGCACATCGAGCAGCGAGTTGATGAGCTCGTTTTCGCTCATGGCGCGGGTGTAGTCCTCAAGCAGCTCGCCCACGTTGAGCAGGAACATCGTCTGGCCCGCGGTGTCAACATCACGTTTGACAAACGAAATGCCGATGGCCGAAGCGTCGAGCACGGGAACGGTCAGACGCGGCTGCGCCAGCTCATGAAGGGCAGCGCGCAAAAATGCCATGTAACCGGCCACGACAAACACCGCACGCAGAGGCGTCGGCAAGAACCATCGGCGCGCATAGTGGGCGCCGACAAGCGTGGCAAGATCCATAACGAGCTTGTGCTTGCGTGGCTCAAGCTGCATCACGTAGCCCGACTTGGCATCGGCGATAGCTTGAGCATCGAGTGCGCCCAAGGCGTCGAGCACGCTCGCGCGGCGCGGCTCGTCGTACTCCAGCGCCATCTGGCCAATGCGGCCATACACGCGCACTTTGCGCACGCCGTCAATGTCGCCGCCAAGCTTAAGAAGTGCGTCGAGATCGCTCTCTGGCACAGGACCCGCCAATTGAAGACGGGTCCTGCCGGGGATCTCGCTAATAATCGAGAATCTCATAGTTTGTGCCTGGGAGCGTTACTCGGCTGCCTCGTCAGCAGCGGCCTCGCTCTGGGTGATGTAGGCAGCCTCGGCAACCATGTCATCGACGTTGGCCTTGGCCTGCTCGACCATGTCCTGGTAGCAGTTCTTGACGCGCATACCGCACGCGATGCCCTGCACGCAGGCGTTCTTTACCGGAGCGCTGGTGAGCAGCTTGATGCCAGCCGTACCAAGCAGAAAACCGCCACCGACAAGCAGGGTATTGAACGTCGACTTCTTCATGTTGCTTCTCCCTTTTGCCGCACAAGCGCGGCATGGTGCCTTAGCACCCGAGTTCATTAGTTTGCTCGAGCACGCTTTTGAGAACAGTTTAGTATAACTATTTGGTCAACAATGGCTAACTTTTTGGAAACTTTGGGGGTGAACTCAATATGACAAAGGTACTGCCCCTTTGTCATATTCCTACAGCTGCCAGGCCGCCGCTTCCTTTTGCAGCGCAACCATACGGGCGAATTCACCACCTGCCGCCTTGAGCTGCGCCGGAGTGCCCTGCTCGGCAACCACTCCATCCTTGAGCACAACGATTTTGTCGACATTTTCCACCGTACGCATACGGTGGGCAATAACGATAACCGTCTTACCTGCAAGCAGACGGGAGAGTGCCTGCTGTACCACGGTCTCGTTCTCTACATCCAAGCTTGCCGTCGCCTCGTCCAACAGCACGATGGGCGCGTCTTTGAGCAGCGCGCGGGCGATAGAGATGCGCTGGCGCTCGCCGCCGGACAGCTTGGAACCGTTCTCGCCGATCATGGTGTCGTAGCTGTCTCTTATACA
>CABSNS010000369.1:0-1723 GCA_902479105.1 uncultured Collinsella sp.
GAGTCTCGTGGGCTCGGAGATGTGTATAAGAGACAGGCTCCGGTAACGTCGCTATCTACGCGGTCCAGAAGGTCGCCCAGCTCGGCGGCAAGGTCCTGGCTTGCTCCGACACCCACGGCTGGGTCGAGGATCCCGACGGCATCGACTACACCGTGCTCGAGCACATCTACAACAAGAAGCGCTCCGGCCACGACAAGGGCGTTACGCTCGCTATGTACGTTGACGAGAAGCCTAACGCCGTGTGGCACGAGGGCGACGGCCGCGGCGTGTGGCAGCTTCCCTGCGATATCGCGCTGCCCTGCGCTCGCGAGAACACGCTGCTGCTTGAGGATGCCCAGGCGCTCGTCGCCAACGGCTGCAAGGTGGTCGGCGAGGGCGCAAACATGCCCACGACCATCGAGGCCACGACCTACTTCCAGGAGAACGGCGTCGCCTTTATGCCCGGTAAGGCTGCCAACGCCGGTGGCGTGCTCGTGTCTGGCCTGGAGATGAGCCAGAACGCCGAGCACCTGTCCTGGACCTTCGAGGAGGTCGACGGCAAGCTCGAGCAGCTCATGCGCGGCATGTTCCACAACGTGGACGACACCGCCAAGGAGTATGGCCAGGAGGGCAACTTTGTCATGGGCGCCAACATCGCCGGCTTCCTGAAGGTCGCTGACGCTATGCTCGCCCAGGGCGTCTGCTAAATCTTTGCTCGACATAGCATTGATAAGGCTCCCAGTCATCTTGGCTGGGAGCCTTTTCTATCCCGGAGGACTCCTCATAACTTGCGGTGATATACGGACTGTTTTGCATTCCAGAACGGCTAATCAGTCCGTATATCACCGCAAGTTATGGATGGGTGGGTGGATTTTGTCCTAAAACGGTGTGCGGCCCCTCGTTTGGTACACTTAAAAGTACTGGACAAGTGAAGAGATGGGGGAGAACGTGCTCAAGTTCGGTACCTACGTCCGTGTTGGAAACGCGGCCGAAGCCTATGAGCTCTTACAGAAGAACCGCAACAACAAGATTGTGGGCGGCGGCATCTGGATGCGCCTGGGTTCGCGTCGCGTGGCGACGGCGATTGACCTTTCGGCCTGCGGACTCGATCAGATCGAGGAGACCGAGACCGAGTTTCGCATCGGCGCCATGTGCACCCTGCGCCAGCTCGAGCGCCATGTCGAGCTCAACGCGCTTGTCAACAATGTCTTTGAGTTCGCCGTCCACGATATCGTGGGCGTGCAGCTGCGCAATACCGCCACGGTGGGCGGCAGCATTTACGGCCGCTTTGGCTTCTCGGACGTGCTTTCCGCCTTCCTCGCGCTCGATTCCTATGTTGAGCTGACGGGCGCCGGCCGCGTGCCGCTCACGGAGTTCGTGGGCATGGGCTACGTGCGCGACGTGATCGAGCACGTGGTGGTCGTTAAGCACGATTACCGCGCAAGCTATGAGGCCGTGCGCAAGGCCGCGACCGACTTCCCCTCGCTTAATGTCACCGCTGCCTGGTGGGACAACTCCTGGCACGTCACCGTGGGCGCCCGCCCGCTGCGCGCGACCCTGCTGCAGGGCGAGGCGTGCGGCCCGGTGAACGAGCATCCTTCCGAGGACGAGCTTCGCGCCCTTGCTGCATCCGTGCGTGCCCTGAGCTACGGAACCAACCTGTGGGGCTCGGCCGACTACCGCCGCCGCATCTCTGCCCCGCTCGCCATCCAGGCTGTGCGTCGCGCCGCCGGCATCGAGCTTT
>CABSNS010000370.1:0-1718 GCA_902479105.1 uncultured Collinsella sp.
AGAGACAGGGCCTGATTCTTACGGCCTTTGCCATCGTTGCGTTTAAAACCCCTAATCACTTTGCTTTCGGCGGCACCTCGGGCGTGTCGGTCATTCTGTCCACGCTGTTCCCGACCCTGCCCGTCGGCGTCTTTATGTGGATTATCAACGCGGTTCTCGTCGTTTTGGGCTTTATCTTTTTGGAGCGCAAGGCAATCCTGTGGAGCGTCTTCGCCTCGTTTGCGCTGTCCGCCTATGTTTCGCTGTTTGAGCTCTTTATTCCGACCGATGTCTCTCTGACGGGTGATATGTGGCTCGACCTGTGCTTTGCCGTCATCTTGCCGGCGCTCGGCAGTGCCATCGTCTTTGACATCGGCGCCTCGACGGGTGGCACGGACATTCTCGCTATGATCCTCAAACGCCGCACCACGCTCGAGATTGGCCGCGCGCTGCTGTTGGTTGATATCGGCATCGTGGCCATCGCGGCCTTTTTGTATGGCCCGCGTGTCGGTCTGTATTGCGTGCTCGGCCTGTTTGCCAAGACGCTTGTGGTCGACAAAGCCATTGAGAGCATTCACCTGCGCAAAGTCTGCACGGTCATTTGTTCCGAGCCCCTTAAGGTCGAGGAGTTTATCGTCAAGCATCTCAACCGCACGGCGACCATCAGCCGCGGCTACGGTGCCTTCTCGGGCAAGTGCGTGACGGTGATCATGAGCGTGCTGAGCCGTCGCGAGGCCGTGCAACTACGCCGCTATGCGCGCGAAGTCGATCCGGGTGCCTTTATCACGATCGTCGACAGCTCCGAGATCGTCGGCAAGGGCTTCCGCGGAACGAACTAGCACAGACGTATTCAACGAACCGCCTGCTGGCGCCGTGTACCTTGCAAATACGTCATCTAAGAGTATTTGACCCCACATTGGGCAATAATGATGCTAAAGACATCGTTTGCGATCCAAGTGATTCGTTCAAGATACGAAGGGATGATTCTATGTTCTGCTCGCAGTGTGGCGCCCCCATGGGCGATAACGACAAGTTCTGCGGCGTGTGTGGTGCTCCTAATGCCGGTGCCTCTGGCCCCGCTCCCCAGGGACAGCCTCAGCCCCAGCAGTTTGTTCCGCAACCGCCCGTGGTGAATGCGCCAAAGGGCTGTGTGGCTCAGGCGTTCCAAGATATGACCAAGACTCCGGGCGTGCTTCAGCGTGTATGCCAAATCGCGTTTTTGCCGGCGCTGATTTGCGTTGTGTCGGTGCTCGTGTTGTTTATTCCCGTTATTGGCGGCATTGCGGCTGCCATCGGCTTTTTGGCAGCTTGCATTGCGAGTGTGTGGTTCCGGCTTTGGTATCGAGTGGGGCCGTGATCTTTCGCTCAAGGTCGATGACGGCATGGACCGTCCACTCATGCGTTCCACGTCGTTTGGTCTCGGAGTCTTTTCGAGCGTTATTTCGGTCGTGCTCGAGGTTATCGCTGCCATTCCCGTTATCGGTGTAGTGCTTTCGCTGGTGGAGGGCGTGGTAATTGGCGCCGCGGGCTCGTATTCTTATTACGGCTCCTATGCACTCGAGGCTGCGCTGTTCGGTTCGCTCGGCCTGCTTGTCCTGGCGCTAATTGCCTCGGCGATTCTGGGTGTCTACTTTAAGATGTTCGCCGACATCGCCGTGATGCACTTTGCGGTGACCGGGCGTGTCGAGAGCGCGTTTTCGCTCGATAAGGTCTGGGCGGCGTTTAAGCACAACAAGACC
>CABSNS010000371.1:0-1701 GCA_902479105.1 uncultured Collinsella sp.
GTGGGCTCGGAGATGTGTATAAGAGACAGGGCGAGGATGGCGGCGATGGCCACCTTTTGCTTCTGTCCGCCCGAGAGGGTGGCGATCTCGCGGTCGCGCAGGTCGCTGATGCCGACGGTCTCGAGCGTTTCGCTCACGCGCTGCTCGATCTGGTCGTGGGGAACGCCAAAGTTCTCGAGGCCAAAGAGCATCTCGTCCTCGACGACCGAAGCGACCATCTGCGTGTCGATATCCTGCAGCACACTGCCGACGATTTGCGACACGTCGGTGAGCGAGACCTCGCAGGTGTCGTGGCCGTCGACCATGACGGACCCAAAGAACGTGCCGGTGTAGTGGTGGGGCACGGCGCCCGACAGGCAGGCGGCAAGCGTGGACTTGCCGGCGCCCGAGGGCCCGATGATGCCGATGAAATCCCCCTTGTTCACGCTGAGCGAGATGTGGCTGAGCGCCTGCTCGGTCTGCGTGCCATAGGAGAACGAGACATCGTCGACGTTGATGATCGTTTCCATGGATACCTTTCATAGTCATTGGGGACGTTCTTTAATGACTAGTCGTTTAAGAACGTCCCCAAAAGCTAGTTGTTTGGGACAGTCTTTGGTGGTGAAGCACGGAGGCGGCTTTACGAGGGGCCCCAGGTTGGCGCGAAAGAGGAGCGAAGCGTACTTGGGCACGCGAGCGACGAATGAACGCCAAGATGGGGTGGCTCGTAAAGCCGAGCGGGTTAGTTGAGCTTCAGGGCCTTCTGGATGGGCAGGTAGAGGGCGCCGACCAGAATGGCGTTAAAGACGGCGGTCATGGCGACGACGGGCAGCATGGCGGCGGCGAGCTCGCCGACCACGCCGAGCATGGCCATCTTGATGACCATGAAGATGACGCCGGAGACAAAGGTGGTCAGGAAGGTTGCGACAGCGGCGATCGCGGGCTTGACCTGACCGTTCTTGCCGGCGGCGTTGACGATGCCGGCCATAAGCATGGCGGCGATGCCCTCGGCGGCAAAATCTACGAAAGGCGAAGTGGTGGTGATCTGGATCACGGCAGCCGAGATGAGGCCAATAACGAGCGCCTGGCCGATGTTGGGGCGAACGACCAGGATGGTGAGGCAGAAGGCCGAGATGATGAACTCGGGGCTGATCATGCCGCCCGAGATGCCCGAGATGGCCTTGCCGACGGTGAAGTTGAGGATGAAGCCGGCGGCGAGCAGGATGGCAAGCAGGACGAGGGCGCGGACATCGAGTTTGCCACGGTCGGCGGTCTGGACGCTGCGGGGCTGGGTGGCGGTGGTGTTCTGAGACATGGTGAAAATCCTTTCGGAATGGGAGTGCAAGAGAAAAGCGGAGGCGCGTGATGCGAATGCGATCGGGCTCGAGATAGAAAAAGGCCCCCGGTCGAAACCGGAGGCCTTCCAATCACCTAGAGCGCAAAAACAGGCGTGAGGGACTCACTGTCGACCGATCGTATTCGCATCACGCCACCACCAGTTGTTGAGAGACTTCATCGTGTTCTTCATGTTGGTGGCTCCTTTCGTGATGCCGTGGCGCGGTCGCACCTAGTTGCTGTTGCGCTGCACTATAGCACAGCGAAGTGTGTGCGGGGAAATCTTTTTTGAAAAGATTTCAGCGGCGTTTCCTGCCGGTCGAATGGGCGGCTGGGCGGGCGGGCGACCTTGGCCATCCCACCCGCGCCTTAAGGTGGGGGTGCTTA
>CABSNS010000372.1:0-1700 GCA_902479105.1 uncultured Collinsella sp.
CTTCGGTACGCGACCGACGATTGAACGTCACCTTGCTCGCTTAGGGGCGTTTTCGCTGACCTATGCTCAACCAGCGACGTTTTCACGCTCATCCGGAAAGTGTCCAAAAATCCACGCTCGTCCGCTTTAGACCGTATTGCCCGTGGCCGTCAGCCGTGCGACGCTGGTCCGCATAGCGGCGTATAATCGGCGGCAGATGACTTGGACGTTAGGAAACCATGACCGATAGCATGCAGCAGATGGCGCTCGACACGCTCGGCGCCTATTTTGGCTACACCTCGTTTCGCCCGGGGCAGGACCGCATGGTCGATGCGATCCTTGCCGGTCGCGATGCGCTGGGCGTTATGCCCACGGGCGCCGGCAAGTCCATTTGCTACCAGGTGCCCGCGCTCATGCTGCCCGGCATCACCTTTGTGGTGAGTCCGCTGCTGTCGCTTATGGAGGACCAGACCCGTGCGTTGCTCGCGGCGGGTGCGCGACCCAGCTATCTCAACTCCAGCCTTACCCCAGCCCAGCAAAACACCGTGCTCAAGCGGGCGCGCGAGGGTCGCTACCAGCTTATGTACGTGGCGCCCGAGCGCCTGCTCGAGCCGCGCTTTTTAGCCTTTGCGCAGGAAGCCGCGGCGGACGGCGGCATTGGCGTGCCGCTCGTGGCCATTGACGAGGCCCACTGCGTGAGCCAATGGGGCCAGGATTTCCGCCCCGCCTATCTGCAGATTCGTGAGTTCATCGATTCCCTGCCGCAGCGCCCCATCGTGGCGGCCTTTACCGCTACGGCGACCGAGCGCGTGCGCGCGGATATCCAGCAGATGCTCGGCCTGCAAAACCCCGCGACGGTGGTGACGGGCTTCGATCGCAAGAACCTCTACTTTGGCTGCGAGGAGATGGGCGACAAGGCCAAGGCCGTGTGGGTGCGTGACTACGTGATCGCGCATTCGAGCGAGAGCGGCATCGTGTATTGCTCGACCCGCAAGACGGTCGACGCGCTGGCCGCGGAGCTTGCCGAGGCACTGGGCCCCAGCGGCATTCGCGTTGGCCGCTACCATGCCGGCATGGGCAACGACGCCCGCCGCCAAAGCCAGCGCGCCTTTATCGACGACGACATTCAGGTGATGGTTGCCACCAACGCCTTTGGTATGGGCATCGACAAGCCCAACGTGCGCTACGTGATCCACAACAACGTGCCCGAGAGCATCGAGGCCTACTACCAGGAGGCGGGTCGAGCCGGCCGCGATGGCGACCCGGCCAGCTGCCATCTGCTGTGGAACGGTAACGATTTTCGCATGCGTCGCTTTTTGATCGACCGCGGCGATGCTGCCGATGAGGCGCTCGACGACGAGCAGCGCGCGTGGGCGCTCCAGAATCGATATCGTCTGCTCAGCCAGATGGAGGGCTACTGCAATACCACCGGTTGCCTGCGCGAATACATGCTGCGCTACTTTGGCGACGAGGCCGCGGCCGAGCATGCGGCTGCGGCCGGTGCGGGCAGCGCCGCCACGGACGATGCCGAGGGCTGCGGCAACTGCAGCAACTGCCTCACGAAGTTCGAGGTCGAGGACGTCACCGATATGGCCCGCGCCGCCGTGCGCTATGTGGCCACGCGCCCCATGCGCTTTGGCAAATCGCTGGTCGCCGACGTGCTCCATGGCGGCAACACCGAGCGCATTCGCCAGATGCATCTGGACGAGGACCGCGGCTAC
>CABSNS010000373.1:0-1699 GCA_902479105.1 uncultured Collinsella sp.
GTGCTCCGCTTTCGGTGTTATCGCTGACAGTGGGGTTGTTGAGCTCTACCATTCCAGGTTCCTCCCTCCGCGGAACGCGCCAAAGCCAAAGTGGTCGCAACGCAGGCAGCGACTCGCCTCTTGGCGTGCCTCCTCCTCGGTAAGGCCCTGTTCGACCAGATTCCAATCGTGAATGCGCTCGCCGGCCTCGCGCTCGCCCAGCTCGCAGCGGCCGCACTCATGCTTGCCCTTAAACTGGACGGTCGGCAGCTCAACCTCGAGCTTGATCTTGTGGTCGAAACCCAGGTAGCGGTCGATGTTTGCCGAAGCCACGCGGCCGGCATTGATGGCTCGGATGACGGTGGCGGGGCCGGTCTGGCAGTCGCCGCCGCTAAAGAGGCCATCGAAGTTGGGCACGGCGCCGTCCGAATCGGTGATGACGCGACCCCACTTGCAGGCGATGCCCATGTCCTCAAACGGCTTGGAATCGATGTCCTGGCCAATGGCCACAAACACGCGCTCGCAGGGAATGACGCGCTCGGGCGTGGCGGCGGCACGCGGAGCCGGACGACCGCGGCGAGGCTCGCCGATAATCTGCGGCTGCACGCGCAGACCGTTCACGCGGCCGTCCTCGCCCGTCTCGATGGCGAGTGGAGCCGTCAACTCCAGCACCTCGCAGCCCTCGGCCTGGGCACCGGCGATCTCGGCGTCCTGGGCCGTCATATCGCAGATGCGACGGCGGTAGACGATGCTCACCTTTTCGGCACCGCAGCGCACAGCAGAGCGCGCCACGTCCATGGCCACGTTGCCGCCGCCAATGACGCACACGCGCTGGCCGCTCAGGTCGGGCAGTTCGTCATCGCCGATGGCGCGCAGCATCTTGACGGCCGATTCCACGCCGGGCGCCTCTTCACCCGGAAGGTCGAGCTTCTTGTCACTGTGGGCACCGATGGCCAGGTAGACGGCATCGAACTCGTCGCTCAGACGGGCGAGCTCCTCGCCGTTCACGGAGTGGTCGAGTTCCACGTCGATACCGGCGCTCAAGATCCAGTCGACCTCGGCCTGCAGGCGCTCGCGCGGCAGACGATAGCTGGGGATGCCGTAGCGCAGCATGCCGCCCAGGTGGTGGCGCTGCTCAAAGATGGTCACCTTGTGGCCCATCACGGCCAGGTAGTAGGCGCAGGAAAGGCCGGCCGGGCCGCCGCCGATCACGGCGACGCGCTTACCGGTGTTGTCCACCACATGCGGCTTGTGGTCGTTGAGGTCACTGTGCTCAACGGCAAACCGCTTGAGGGCGAGGATGTTCATGGGGTCGTCGACCATGCCACGGCGGCAATGCATCTCACAGGGATGCTCGCACACCAGGCCGCAAACGAGCGGCAGCGGGTTATTCTTGCGGATGACCTTGACGGCATCGGCATAGCGGCCGGCCTCGACGAGCGAAATGTAACCGGGAATGTCGACATGCGCCGGACAGCCCGAGACACACGGGACGCGGGCCTCGCGGTCAAAGCCACAGGAGTGCTCGCGGATGTGGTGCTCAAAATCGTCACGGAAACCGCGGATAGCCGTAAGCGCCATGGCGCCGGCCTCGTAACCGATGGCGCAATCGCTCGAAAGATAGATGGTGCGGGCGGTGCGCTCGATCAGATTGAGCGTGGACTCGTCGGCGCGGCCCTCGAGCACATCGGCGAGCAGATCGCTCAGCGCGCTCAGGCCC
>CABSNS010000374.1:0-1688 GCA_902479105.1 uncultured Collinsella sp.
CAAAGTAGAACGAATCGTGTTTCTTTGCCATGGGTGGGTCCTTTCCGAGGCGAAGACGGGTGGGCGAAGTGTTGCGGTCCGGATGGACGCTCGGTTTGATTAGAGGAACATCATGAACAGCTTGGCCATGACAAAGCTTATGAGTCCGCAGGCAGGGAAGGTGAAGAACCAGGTGAACATCATGTCCTTGACGACGCCGAAGTTGATGGCCGAGAGGCGTTTGACGGCACCGACGCCCATGATGGCGCAGGTCTTGATGTGCGTGGAGGACACGGGGATGCCGGTAAGGGTGGCAAGCAGCAGGTTTGCGGCGCCCGCCAGGTCGGCGGAGAAGCCCTGGTACTTTTCGAGCTTGACCATGCTCTGGCCGACGGACTTGATGATGCGCTCGCCGCCCACGCTGGTGCCGATACCCATAGTGGCCGAGCACAGCAGCATAATCCAGATGGGGATGCCTGCATCGCCGACGCTCGTCTGGCCGCTGGCAAAGGCCACGCCTAAAAAGAGCACGCCGATGAACTTCTGTCCATCCTGCGCGCCGTGCATAAAGCTCATGGCCGCGGCGCTCGCGATCTGAGCGTATTTAAAGAAGACATTGGCACGTCGCCTGTTGGCGGCGGCGAAAAGAATCGAGACGAGCTTGCACAGGACCCAGCCCATGACAAAGCCCAGGCCGATGGAGAGCGCCAGGCCGTAGATGACCTTCATCCACTCGTGGACGTTGACGCTGCTCGCACCGCCGAGGGCGATGGCGGCACCGGTCAGGCCGGCGATAAGGCTGTGGCTTTGCGAGGTGGGGATGCCAAAACGCGATGCTGTGGCGCCGTAGACGACGATGGAGAACAGCGCCGCGCATAGGCAGGCGAGCGCCATGGTGCTGTTTCCGCCAAAGTCGACGATATGTGAGATGGTGTTGGCGACGCTCGCGTTAAAGTGCGTCATGATGAGCACGCCGAGGAAGTTGAATGCGGCGCTCATGAGAATGGCGGCGCGGGCGGGCATGCAACGCGTAGTGACGCAGGTCGCGATGGCGTTGGGCGCGTCGGTCCATCCGTTGACGAAGATGGCGCCCAACGCGAGGATCACGGTGACGGCAAGGACTGGGTTCGACACAATTTGGCCGAGGAAGGTTGAGAACGTTACGTCCATATATGGGCTTTCTCGAAGTTTGCAGACACGTTACAAAAACATGATAAATCGTATCACCTCCTGCGGGTCTCTTTACCGAGTTCTGATGGGAGAAGTGAACTTTTTGGCACTAAAATTGAATATTAGCCCTGTTGACCGCGGGTGTTCTTTTTGCTAACACGCCATGCGGACACGTGCGATTACTACAACACTCCAAAACCACAGTCTGTTCGCTTTACAACATGCAAACATGCGTTCGATAATAGGAGGCATGGAATATCGACAGACAGATGGCAAAACTCGGCGCGTACACAAGCAGTATGTGGACGTCGTGGCTCGCATCCTCGCGGGCGGACAAGTCGTGCCGGTCACCGTCTGCTGGGTCGACGGTCGTTGCTTTACAATTGACGAGATTGTCTCGTCCACGGGCTTTGGCTTAACGGTTCACGGTGTTCGTACGGCAACGTATAAGGTTCGTTTTGGCGGGCATGCGACCGAGTTGTATCTGGAGGACCAGGCGTGCGGACGGCCTGTCTCTTATACACATCTCCGAGCCCACG
>CABSNS010000375.1:0-1683 GCA_902479105.1 uncultured Collinsella sp.
GATGCTCAGGAGTCTCGTGGGCTCGGAGATGTGTATAAGAGACAGATCCAGTATCACATGGACGAGCCGCAGTCCAACCTGTCTTCCGTGCCGCTGTGGTTCTTGGCCGAGATGGCCCGCAAGGACGTCACCGTGGTGCTTTCGGGCGAAGGCGCCGACGAACTCTTTGGCGGCTACGCCTACTACGAGGATACGGTCCCGGTGCGCAAGTACAAAAAGATGGTGCCGCTGCCCATCCGTCGCGCGCTCGGTAACCTGGCGCTGCATATGCCGTACTTCAAGGGACATAACTTCCTGGTCAAGGGTGCCGAGATCCCTGAGAAGTCGTTCCTGGGACAGGCTCTGGTATGGCCGGAGCGCGAGGTCGACGGCGTGCTCAAGCCCGAGTACAACACCGGCGATGGCGCCTTCGAGCTTGCCGCTCCCATCTATGCGCGCGTGAAGGGTCAGCCCGAGCTGGTCAAGAAGCAGTACCTGGACATGAACATGTGGCTCCCGGGCGACATTCTGCTCAAGGCCGACAAGATGTGCATGGCACACTCACTGGAGCTGCGCGTGCCCTTCCTGGACCGCAAAGTCATGGAGTTCGCCGAGCACATTCCCGACCGCTACCGCATCAACGAGAACGGCAACAAACAGGTACTCCGCCACGCTGCCAACAAGTCGCTGCCCGATGAGTGGGCCACCCGTCCCAAGGTGGGCTTCCCGGTGCCGATTGTCTACTGGCTGCGCGAGCAAAAGTGGTACGACTATGTCAAGGAGTACTTCACCGCGCCGTGGGCAAGCGAGTTCTTCAATACCGACGAGCTCATGCACCTGCTCGATCTGCACTTTGCGGGCAAGGGCGATTTCCAGCGCAAGATCTATACGCCGCTCGTGTTCCTAGTGTGGTACAAGCGCTTCTTTATCGACGAGGGCCAGCCTTCTGTTCAGGCTGCCTAGTCTCGGCTTACGAATGCCTGCGCGTAACGGCTCCTCCGGGAGCCGTTTTTGCGCGAGCACGTTTCAGTTACTATGAAAACCGTCCCTGCCAAATGGCTGAGAAAGGTGAAAGATGCACCATTCGGATTCCGCGACCGTGACCACGGTCGATACGCTTGCCAAGCTTCTCGGTGTGTGCGGCGAGCTGCGCGCATCGGAGCAGGTTGACGAGCGTGCCGTGACCGGCTGCTCGTTTGATTCGCGCGCGGTCTCGGCAGGTGACGTATTCTTTTGCAAAGGTGCTGCCTTTAAGCCCGCGTTTTTGAGCATGGCGCTCGATGCGGGCGCCGTCGCATTTGTGTGCGAGGAGTCGCTGGTCGAGTCTCTGGAGCCGCTGGCGCAGGAGAGCGGTGCTGCGATGCTGGTTGTTGATAGTGTTCGCACGGCCATGGCCCTGTTGCCGCCGGAGGTCTACGACCGTCCTGACCACGACGTCAAGATCGTGGGCATCACCGGCACCAAGGGAAAGACCACGGCCGCTTTTATGCTCCAGTCCATCATCAAGGCGGCGGGCGAGTCCTGCGGCATGATCGGCTCGGTGAGTACCGACGATGGTATCGAGTGCTACGAGAGCACCAACACCACGCCCGAGGCCCCCGAGGTTTGGCGCCATATCGCCAACTGCCGCACGTCCGGTCGCCAGTCCATGGTCATGGAGGTCTCGAGCCAGGCGCTCAAGTACCAACGCGTCGAGAATCTGCC
>CABSNS010000376.1:0-1682 GCA_902479105.1 uncultured Collinsella sp.
GTGTAGAAGAGACAGGCGTTCACCCGTGCACCCCCGCCGCAAATAACCGTGCTAAAAACTAGCAGACGGCGTAGTCCTGGGGCTCGCGGCCGTAGTAGGCGTCCAGGTAGAGCTCCTTGATCTCGCTCATGAGCGGGTAGCGCGGGTTAGCGCCGGTGCACTGGTCGTTGAATGCCTGCTCGGTCATCTCATCGAGGGTGTCGAGGAAGTACTGCTCGTCAACACCGTAGTCGGCGATGGTCTTCTTGACGCCGATGAAGTCCTTGAGCTCCTCGAGCTTCGTGATGAAGTTCTCGAAGACCTCCTTGTCGTCCTTGCCCTCGATGCCGCAGTACTTGGCCATCTCGGCGTAGTTGTGCAGCGCGTTGGGGTAAGGATACTGGGAGAACGTGCCCATCTTGACGGGAGCCTCGGCGGCGTTGTAGCGCATGACGCGGGTCAGGATGACGGCGTTTGCGAGGCCGTGGGGCAGGTGATGGAAGGCGCCGAGCTTGTGGGCCATGGAGTGGTTGAGGCCCAGGAAGGCGTTGGCGAAGGCCATACCGGCCATGCAGGAGGCGTTGTGCATCTCCTCGCGGGCATGCGGGTCCTTGGCGCCGTTCGTGAAGCTGGAGGGCAGGTTCTCGAAGACGAGCTTAGCAGCGCGCTCGGAGAGGCCCTTGGTGTAGTCGGAAGCCATGATGGAGACGTAGGACTCGATGGCGTGGGTCATGACGTCGATGCCGGAGGCAGCGGTCAGGCCGCGCGGGGCGGTCATGCAGTTGTCGGCGTCGACGATAGCCATGTTGGGGAGCAGCGCGTAGTCGGCGAGCGGCCACTTGATGCCGGTCTCCTTGTCGGTGATGATGGCGAACGGCGTGCACTCGGAGCCGGTACCCGAGGAGGTCGGGACGGCGACGAAGTAGGCCTTCTTGCCCATCTCGGGGAAGGTGAAGATACGCTTGCGGATGTCCATGAAGTCCATGGCCATGTCCTCGAACTTGCACTCGGGGTGCTCGTACATCATCCACATGATCTTGCCGGCGTCCATAGCGGAGCCACCGCCGACGGCGATGATGACGTCCGGCTCAAAGAGAGCCATCTGCTTGGCGCCGCGACGTGCGCACTGCAGCGACGGATCGGGCTCGACGTCGTAGAAGCAGTCGTGGGCGATGCCCATCTCGTCGAGCTTGGCCTCGATGGCGCGGGTGTTGCCATTCTTGAAGAGGAACTGGTCGGTGACGATGAAGGCGCGCTTCTTGCCCATGACGTTGCCCAGCTCGTCGAGGGCGACGGGCGTGGAACCCTTCTTGAAGTAGACCTTCTCGGGAGCGCGGAACCACAGCATGTTCTCACGGCGCTCGGCCACAGTCTTAACGTTGATCAAGTGCTTCACCCCAACGTTCTCGGAGACGGAGTTGCCGCCCCAGGAGCCGCAGCCCAGGGTCAGAGACGGCTTCATGCCAAAGTTGTACAGGTCACCGATGCCGCCGTGCGAAGACGGGGTGTTGATGACGATACGGCAGGCCTTCATGACGTGCTCGAACAGGCTGATCTTCTCGGCCTGGGCGGGGTGCACGTACAGAGAGGCGGTGTGGCCCGGGCCACCGGCGAGCACCAGGTGCTCGGCCTTGTCGACGGCCTCCTGGAAGTCCTTGGCGTGGTACATGGCCAGGACCGGGGAGAGCTTCTCGTGGGAGAAC
>CABSNS010000377.1:0-1670 GCA_902479105.1 uncultured Collinsella sp.
TGGGTCATGCCGGAGCAGCCGATGGTCTCAACGAGGGCCTCCTCGATGATGCCGTCCTTGACGTTCAGCGTGAGCTTGCAGGCGCCCTGCTGAGGTGCGCACCAACCCACACCGTGCGTAAGACCGGAGATGTCGGAAATCTCCTTAGCCTGGACCCACTTGCCCTCCTCGGGGATGGGTGCGGGGCCGTGGTATGC
This sequence comes from uncultured Collinsella sp., assembly GCA_902479105.1. Lineage (GTDB taxonomy): Bacteria > Actinomycetota > Coriobacteriia > Coriobacteriales > Coriobacteriaceae > Collinsella. The sequence continues at coordinate 198 of CABSNS010000377.1, forward strand.
ACCCTTGGCAACGGGGCACATGTTCTCCACTTCCTGTGAGTACTGCATGCCTCTCCTCTCTATCGTGTTGGCGTCCCGTCTGGGGGTCGTGGCTGGCGATTGCCGGGCGACCCTTCGAAAGGGACATGACATGCAGCCCCTATAATACCGCGAAATGCACGGAATATTCGGCGAACGGCTCAGTTTTCGTAGCGAGAAGTCCGGAAGTTTTAATTGAAACGGTTTAACTCTATGTTCTGTGGTCGTGAACTTCCGTAGAGGGGGTCCGTCTTGGGCAAGCTATTGGTCAGCTCTTGTAAGCATTGCGGGGGTTGACCTGTTGCAACGATGCCGTTCGCCGCCTGATTACTGCCTTTGGCCGCGCGAGTGTATTGTTTTGCGTGAATGTTTTGATGGCACGCTTCAATCGTGCTGTATTGGATGGCAAGCAGATCCCGGCGAAGGGAGCGCCATGCAGCGCGTTTGGAGAACGGTTACCGGCTTTTACCATGTCTGTGCCCGCGGTACGGGCAAGCAGCTCATCTTTGAGGGCGATGACGACCGGTGGGAGTTTTTGGAGCTGATGCGTGAGTGCTGCCGCAAGGCGGGCGTGACGGTTATCGCCTGGTGTCTTATGGGCAATCACGTGCGTCTGGTGCTTGCAGATTACGAGGACGCGATGAGCGCGGCGATGCACCGGCTGCTTTTGACGTACGCGCGGCGGTTCAATAAACGCACGGGGCGCACAGGGCATCTGTTCCAGAACCGTTTTGACCGGCGCTCGCTCGATACCGACTGGCAGGTGATGGAGGCTATTCGCTCCGTTCACGCCGATCCGCAGGAGGCGGGCATGAGCCTAATCGAGCGTTACCCCTGGAGCAGCTTTGCGGAGCATCTGCGCGCTTACGACAGTGATGCGGCAGATGCCGCGAGGGGATTTTCTGATCCTTCTTGCGTGCTTGAACTTTTTGGTTCTGCCGAGGGCTTTATTGCCTATTCGCTTTCGACGCCCGACGGTAGCGAGCCGGCGCTGTGCGATATGAAAGAGACAGAGTGGGAACGCCACGCCTTTGCCAACAAGTTGGCGAAGCGCCTCGGGGTTCCACTCAATGGGGTTAAAACTGCACCGCCGGCGCAGCGCGATACCGTTATTGTTGGATTGAACAATGCCGGCTTTACGGTGCGCCAGATTGAGCGGTATACCGGGATTGGCAAAAGTACCGCCTCTCGTATCGTGCGCGCTTATGCTCAGGTGGACGCGCAGGTCGAGGGATCGAAATAAAGGCAGAAAAGAAAATGGCCGAACCGCTCTTAGTCAAGCGGTTCGGCCAACGAAATTCTTAAGATTTGGGATAAATACTACTGATTATTTTGCCCCTCGAGCATGCCGTCGAGGGTGCGCCAGGCGAGCTCGGCGCATTTGACGCGGGCGGGCATGTGCGAGATCTGTCTCTTATACACATCTGACGCTGCCGACGAATTAGACGGTGTAGA
>CABSNS010000378.1:0-1669 GCA_902479105.1 uncultured Collinsella sp.
GCTCGGAGATGTGTATAAGAGACAGAGGAGTAGGCGAGGATGATCAAAGCCGCGTTTTTCGATATCGACGGCACGCTGCTGAGCTTTAAGACGCACCGGATTCCGGCGTCGGCGCAGCAGGTGCTCGACAGCTTTCGCGAGCAGGGGATTGCGTGCGTGATCGCCACGGGCCGCCCGACCTACCAGATGCCGGACTGGCTGCTCGACTTGGGATGGGATGCGTACATTACGCTTTCGGGCCAGCACTGTTTTGACGCCAAGGGTGTTTATCGCAGCTGCCCGATCGATCCGGACGACGTCGCGGTGATTGTGGACCAGGTGGCGCAGGGGTGCTACGACTCGCTGTGCATGCAGGGCGAGAACTCGTTTGTGAACCGTCTGTCCGAGCGCGTGGTGACGGCCGGCAGCAACGCGGGAATCGTCTACCACGAGGAGCCGTTTGAGCACGCGTTTGACGCACCGGTCTACCAGTTTTGCGCCTTTGTGGACCCGGCCGACGAGCATATCGTGACCGATGCGGTGTCGCATTCGCTCACTACGCGCTGGTGTGACCTGTTCTGCGACATTATCCCCGCTAACGGTGGTAAGGACCTGGGCGTGGCGGCGACGCTGGAGCGCCTGGGTGTCGATGCGAGCGAGGCGATTGCCTTTGGCGATGGCGAGAACGACCTGTCGATGTTTTCCGCCGTGGGCACGAGCGTGGCCATGGGCAACGCGCAGGACACGGTGAAGGCTGCGGCGGCCTATGTGACGACCGCCGTGGACGACGACGGGATCTGCAACGCCGCGAAGCACTTTGGACTGTTATAGCTGCGGCTCGGCACCTGGGGACGTTCCTTTTCTGCCGGCACCTGGGGACACTCCTTGCGGGGCGTCCCCATTTTGTTTTCGTCCCGCATGTTTTGTGAAACACGGCTAACTTTTAGACAAAGTAGTAAGACATGGGCAACTTTTGCGGTAAAGTAAGCTGTGAAAAGTATGCAAAGGCTAACTAGCAATCATCGCGAAAGGCGGCCCATGGCCCTACGTGAATCCGGAGAAGACTATCTCGAATCGATCTACGTTCTGTCGGAACGTCAGGGCATCGTGCGCTCGATCGACGTTGCGGAGCACCTCGGCGTAACCAAGGCGAGCGTTTCCAAGGCCATGGCGACGCTGGAAAGCAACGGCTATGTCGAAATGGGAAAACGAGATGTTCATCTGACAGAGCGAGGGCTGGAGGTCGCTCGTCAAATGTGGGAACGTCACTGCTTTTTCGTGGGGCTGCTGGAGGATGCGGGTGTTCCGGCTGAGGTCGCGTCGCAAGAGGGCTGCCACATGGAGCACTGCCTGAGCGAGGAAAGCTTTGAGAAGCTACGGGCGATGTTGGGCCGGGAAGATGTAGCGGGTCCAACAACAGAAGCCTAACTGTCCCACAGTAGCGCGGAGTTCACGCAAAGCGCGAACCAGCGACTGGGACCAGCGGCCCTTTCGGCCAAGTCCATTTCAGCAAAGGAACCCTGCCAGCAAGCGATGCCCAAGAACCGCCTGCGATGTTACCGCAGGCCGGGACCGGGCTTGGTTTTGAAAACATTCCGCACTGATATTTTCTGTATTGAAGACGTCGATGATGTACCCGTATACCATTGACGTCGACACCATCAGATGCGGACCGCGCGGTGACCCCACA
>CABSNS010000379.1:0-1666 GCA_902479105.1 uncultured Collinsella sp.
ACCGTCTAATTCGTCGGCAGCGTCAGATGTGTATAAGAGACAGGTCGTGGACACCGCAGAAACGGGAGCCGGGACGAGCCTGGTTGCGGCACTGGATGCCGTCCTCGGACACGTACTCGCAGCGGCGGACGTCCTCGTCCTCCTCGTCACCGATCAGGTCGGCGGCGGGCTCCTCGTGAACGGGAACGTTCTTGAGGATGTCGGCGGCAAGCGTCTCGGACTTGATGTCAATGTGCCAGCCGGTCAGGCGCGCGGCGAGGCGGGCGTTCTGGCCCTCCTTGCCGATGGCGAGGGACAGCTGGTCGTCGGGCACGATGACGCCGGCGTAGGCCTTCTCCTCGTCGATGAGGACGCGGGTGACCTTAGCGGGCGACAGGGCGTTGGCGACATAGACGGCAGGATCGGCATCCCACAGGATGACGTCGACGCGCTCGCCACGGAGCTCGCCCACGACAGCGCGAACACGGCTGCCCTTGGGGCCGACGCAGGCGCCCACGGGATCCAGACGGTCGTCGAGCGAGTGGACGGCGACCTTGGAGCGCTGGCCGGGCTCGCGGGCGATCGACTTGATCTGGACGGTGCCCTCGTAGATCTCGGGCACCTCCTGCTCAAACAGACGACGCATGAGCTCGGGGTGGGTACGGGAGATGACAATCGGCGGACGGCTGTGCTCGCCGCGAACCGGTTGCAGGTTGGAGTTGGGGTCGCGAACGTCGATGATCACGGCCTTGATGTGCTGGTTGTGCAGGTAGCGCTCGCCCATCGGACGCTCGTTGCGCTCGTTCTCGTAACGACGCTGATCGAAGTGCGGCAGCTCGGCCTCGACGCCCTCGCGGATCTTGACGATCGTGAAGTCGGGCGTGGACTGCAGCACGGTACCGCTGATGAGGTCACCGATGCGGCCGGAGAACTCCTCGTAGATCTGCTCGCGGGCGGAGTTGCGCACGATGGCGTTGATCTCGGCCTTGGCGTGCTGGGCGGCGATGCGGCTCGTGTTCTTGGGGGTGACGTCGATCTCCTCGAACTCGGTGAAGTTGCCCTCCTCGTCCATGGAATCGTCGATCGGCTCCAGACGGTAGACGTAGATCTTGCCGGTGGTGCGGTCGATGGTCACCTTGGCGCCCCACTCAAGATGCAGGATCTCGGCATAGCTCTTGGCGAGCGACTGCTCCAGGCGGTCGATCAGGTAGAGCTGGTCGATGTGCTTCTCCTGGCAAAGCTCCATCAGGGCGGACATCATGTCGGATGCTGCCATCTTACTTTCCTTCCTTCGCGGGCTTGAAGTCGTAGGTGGGCTTCAACTTGCACTTTTTAACATCAGAGAAATCGAGGGTGACGGACTCGCCGTCCTCGAGCTCGAGGGTCACGTCGGTCTCGGTCGCAGCGGCAATCTTGCCGGCGTACTTGCGACGGCCCTCGGTGGCGGTGGAGGTGAGCTCACAATTCTCGCCCACAAAGCGGGCAAAGTCGCGCGGACGGCGCAGCGGGCGCGCCATGCCCGGGCTCGACACCTCGAGCGTATAGCTCGAAGAGATAGGGTCGAGCTCCTCAATCACATCGCCGACCCACTTGGTGTTGGCCGTGACGTCGTTGAGCGACAGGCTCTGACCCTCGGCACCTTCGATACGCACACGCACGCAGGGGGCCTTGGTGGCACCTGTCTCTT
>CABSNS010000380.1:0-1655 GCA_902479105.1 uncultured Collinsella sp.
TTGTTGATAGTCTCGACCATGTGCACGGGAATACGGATGGTACGGGCCTGGTCGGCGATAGCGCGCGTAATGGCCTGACGGATCCACCACGTGGCGTACGTGGAGAACTTAAAGCCCTTCTGGTAGTCGAACTTCTCGACGGCGCGGATCAGACCGAGGTTGCCCTCCTGAATCAGGTCCAGGAACAGCATGCCGCGACCGACATAGCGCTTGGCGATGGAGACGACCAGACGAAGGTTTGCGCTGATGAGCGCCTGCTTGGCTTCGAGGCCCACGTTCTCAATGCGCGTAAGACGACGCATCTCGGCACGCGTGAGTTCGAGCTCACCAGCATCGGCAGCCTCGAGCTTCTCGGTGGCCTCAAGACCGGCCTCGATCTTCATGGCCAGATCGACCTCTTCGGAGGCGGTCAGCAGGTCGACCTTGCCGATCTCCTTGAGGTACATACGAACCGGATCGCCGGTCAGCATCACCGTGGAGGCATCGATGCCACGCACGCGCGAGCGCGAACGGGACGTGCGCACGGTGCGCTTCTTCTTGCTCTTGGAAGAACCCATCTCGGCGTCAGCCTGACGGGCCATCTTGAGCTCGTGATCGTCGAGCGAGCCGGAATCGTGCTCGTCGTCGTCATCGAAATCGTCGGTATCGGTATCGTTATCGTCATCGTCGACGTCCATGGGGGCGTCGTCGTTACCGCTCGCGGAGATAATCTGGATGCCGCTGTTGCGCAGCGCGGAATACACCGCGGTGAGCTGCTCGTCAGAAACATCGATATCCTTCAGGGCGACCTGAATCTCGTCCTCGGTTACCGAAGTCCTGTTTGAGCCGTTGCCCATGAGCTTTGCAACGTAGGATTCCAGCCCAGTACCCGTGCTCTCAGTCTTTTTTGGCACAGATTCTCCCTTCATAGTCCACAGGACTCAATACTTTAGCACACAGCAACGTCTATACCCAAAATCCAGACTGGATATAGGCGAGAATACGCTGGTTGACCACAACATCTAGGCTTGTTCGGTGCCTGCGGCCTCCAGGCCGATCAAACGGAACGGGTCCGCCACGCCGCCGATCGACTTTTGCAGTTCGCGTTGACGCTGCGAATCCTGCGCGGCCTGCACGGTCAGCGCGCGACGGGCCTCATCATCGAGTGAACGGTCCTGGCGCAGCTTGGCCTGTGCGGCACGCATGCGGCGCTTGATGGTGTAGAGCTCGAGCGTATCGAGCATAAACACGATGTTCGTCTCGGTAGGGTGCTTGCTCGTCGCTGAGATGCGCCCGGCACTCACAAGCGTTGCCGCATCGGGACACACTGAGCGCGCCGCATCCATGCAGGCTGCAGGATCGGTTCCCGGCGGCGTTGCCAGAACAGCCCATGCGATGGACTCGTGACGTGGGTCAACCCACTCGATGGAGCAGATGCGGTCGGCATACGTGCGGAACAGGTCGGGGTAGCTCGTGAGCATGGTCAGCAGCTCGCGCTCCCCTGCCAAGGACTTGCGCTCTAGATCGGTAAGAACCATAGGGGCCGAGGCGTCTGTCGGGGCACCGGCGGGCGCAGCGCCCATACCATCAGGCACATCGATCGGCGGAAGATCGTCGACGACCTCCACGGGCGCGGCACCGTAGGCAGTGTCTCTTATACACATCTGACGCTGCCG
>CABSNS010000381.1:0-1651 GCA_902479105.1 uncultured Collinsella sp.
GAGATGCTCAGGAGTCTCGTGGGCTCGGAGATGTGTATAAGAGACAGGTCTAAACTGCGCGGTCCTTTGGCCGACCGTATCGACATGATGATCGATGTGACCCGTCCCGACCCCCAAGTGATTATCGAGGGTGCGGAGGGTATGTCGTCGGCCGAATTACGTGACTACGTTGTGCGCGGTCGCGCCTTTCGCGCTTGGCGCGAATCCCGTATGGACGATGCGGATGCCGAGGCCGAGGATGACGAGACGCGGTCCATTGACGGCGTCGTTTCGACCTTTGAGCTCGATGATGCTGCCGAGAAATGCGTACTCGGTCTGTCCAAACGCACACATCTCACAGGGCGTGGCATCGTGCGCCTGGTTCGCATTGCACGCACGATCGCAGATGTCGCCGAGAGCGAGCAAGTGACGCAGGACCACGTGCTCGAGGCGGCGATGTACCAGGGAAGGAGGGACCAATGATGGCCGAGGGGACCTTCGAGCTGCATCCAGGCGATGCGTTGTATCCCGAGACCGTTTTGGAGCTTTCTGATATACCCCAGACGCTTTATGTGCGTGGCAACCCCGAGGTGCTTTCGACGCCCGCGCTCTCCATCATCGGCGCGCGCAAGGCCTCGCCGTACGGTCTTGCCGTGGCAGAACTTGCGGCAAAGGTGGCGATTGAGGCGGGAGTGACGGTAGTTTCGGGCGGTGCGGTCGGTTGTGACCAGGCCTCGGGTTGGGCTGCGGTCAACGCCGGCGGCAAACACGTTGTGGTGCTGGGGACGGGCGCCGACGTGGTCTACCCGCGTTCGAGCGCGGGTCTGATTACGCGCACGCTTGATACGGGTGGCGCGGTCGTGTCGATCTCTCCGTGGGGCATGGGTCCGCGCAAGTTCGCCTTTCCGCGCCGCAATCGCGTAATCGCGGCCCTGTCGCAAGCCCTCTTTGTATCCGAGGCGGGTATGCCTTCTGGGACGTTTTCCACAGCCGAGGCTGCTATGGATTTGGGGCGCGAACTTCTTGCCGTGCCGGGGTCGATCCTATCGCCCGAGTCGCGTGGCACGAATTACCTCATTGCGAACGGTGCCTGCTGCATCGTCGACGAGGAATCTATCGAGATGGCTATCTCACGCATCTACGGAACCCTGCGCTACTCGCGCCCCGATGCTCCCGGCATTGCCGACCTGGATCCAACGCAGCAGACCGTGATGCATGCGCTCATCGCCTCTCCGCTCAAGGTCGACGACATCGCGGCGCTCGTCTCGCTCGATGCTGTCGGCGTACTCAAACTCTTGGGTTCGCTTGAACTCGAGGGTCTTATCGAGCGCATGATGGATGGAAGGTATGCGCCCTCCAAGTTTGCCCTTCACGCCCAGACACCCTTCGGTCACAATGGAAAACGTGTCAATTAGAAAGGTGTTTGCAGATGCAGTTCGATCAGGTGACAGTTATCGGTGGCGGTCTGGCGGGTTCGGAGTGCGCGATCCAGCTGGCAGATCGCGGGTTTGCCGTAAAGCTGTGCGAGATGCGCCCCCAGGTGAGCTCCCCGGCCCACCATACCGATCACCTGGCAGAGCTCGTCTGCTCCAATTCGTTTAAGTCGACCCGTCCGGATTCCGCGGCTGGTTTGCTGAAGGCCGAGCTTGAGCGCATGGGTTCAGTCCTGTCT
>CABSNS010000382.1:0-1647 GCA_902479105.1 uncultured Collinsella sp.
AGACAGGGAAGTACAGCGAGCTCATGACCATGCGGGCGACCCACAGCGCGATGATGTCGCGCGCGGTGACAAGCGCCGTCGTGGGGTGATGGCCATCGAGCAGCTCCGGCTTTTGCGGCCAGCCCTGCGTGGCGAAAGTCCACAGCTGCGAGCTAAACCACGTGTCCAACACGTTCTCGTCCTGGTGCACGTGATGACCGCCGCACTTGGGGCACACATCGGTGTCCTCGGTAAGGGCGTCCTCCCAGCCGCAGTCCTCGCAGTAGAACACGGGGATGCGGTGGCCCCACCACAGCTGGCGGCTGATACACCAGTCCTTGAGGTTCTCCATCCAGGTGGTGTAGGTCTGCGTCCAACGCGCGGGGTGGAAGGTGACCTTGCCAGAGTTGACGGCGTCGAGCGCCGGCCCCTTGAGCTTATCGACGGCGACGAACCACTGCTCAGACAGCCACGGCTCCAGTGCGGCGTCGCAACGGTAGCAGTGCATGACGGAGTGATCGAGGTCCTCGACGTGATCGAGCAGGTCGTGCTCCTCGAACCACTTGATGACGGCCTCGCGGCACTCGTCGCGGTTCATGCCGGTGAACTCGCCGTAGCCCTCGACGACCACCGCGTGCTCGTCGAAGATGTTGATCTGCGGCAGGTCGTGGGCCTGACCCATGGCGTAGTCGTTGGGGTCGTGAGCAGGCGTTACCTTGACGAAGCCAGAGCCGAAATTGGCGTCGACATGCCAATCCTCAAAGATGGGGATCTCGCGGTTGACGATCGGCAGCATGACGGTCTTACCCACAAAGGCGGCCTTCTCGGGGTCCTTCGGGGAGACAGCGACGCCCGTGTCGCCGAGCATGGTCTCGGGGCGCGTGGTGGCAACGACGATGTAATCCTGGCCGTTGACCGGCTCGGTCAGCGGGTAGCGCAGGTGCCACAGGTGGCCCTTCTCGTCCTTATATTCGGCCTCGTCGTCCGAGATGGCGGTGGTGCAGTTGGGGCACCAGTTAACGATACGCTTGCCACGGTAGATCAGGCCGTCGTGGTACCAATCGCAGAAGACCTTGCGCACGGCCTGTGCGTAATCCTCGTCCATGGTGAAGCGCTCGTTGTCGAAGTCGACGGAGCAACCCATGCGCTTGATCTGCTCGACGATGATGCCGCCGTACTCGTGGGTCCAATCCCAGCAGGCGTCGACAAACTTGTCGCGACCGATCTCCAGGCGGCTGATGCCCTCACTCTTGAGCTTCTTGTCGACCTTAGTCTGCGTGGCGATACCGGCGTGGTCGGTACCCAGCACCCAACGCGTGGACTTGCCGCGCATGCGGGCCATACGGATGATGGCGTCCTGGATGGAGTCGTCGGTGGCGTGACCCATGTGGAGCTTGCCGGTCACGTTGGGAGGCGGAATGGTGACGGTGCAGTCGCCCACGCCCTCACGGCGCTTGTAGTAGCCGCCGTCGAGCCACTTCTGCAGGATCGCCGGCTCGTTGGTCGACGGATCGTAGTTCTTGGGCATCTCTTCCATATATCTCTCCCTTGCCCGTCGGCGTGTCCGCATGCTTGGTTTTCGCTCGGTCAGGTCCTGACTCGCACGAAGAGCACATTAAGCTGTCTCTTATACACATCTCCGAGCCCACGAGACTCCTGAGCATCTCG
>CABSNS010000383.1:0-1647 GCA_902479105.1 uncultured Collinsella sp.
GTGATAACGGTGATGCCGTCGCGCTGATCAAGGAGCCGGACGAACTCGAGCGCCGTGGTGCCCGAGTCGACGAGCAGCGTGTCGCCGTCATTGACGAGCTCGATGGCGCTTTGCGCGATGGCCTGCTTGGCGGCGACGTTGACATTGATGCGGCGATCCTGCGTGGAAACAGTCAGACGCTTGTGGAGCGATACGGCGCCACCATGCGTGCGGCGCAGCTTGCCGGACTCCGCGAGTGCGTCCAGGTCGGCGCGGGCGGTGACGGAGGACACGCCAAAGGTCTGGGCGATTTCTGCTACCTGCACCGAGGCGTTGTGCTCGAGCATTTCCATGATGGCGGCGCGGCGTTCGTCGGCAAAAGCACGGTTGGTAGCTTGGGTCATGTCTGCTCCATTCTCGGCTAAATTTGCAGGAATTGTGTTGACTCTATTTTCGTTCATTTTCTTTTTGAGTAAGAAAACACCTTTCGATTACTTATCTTTTCTATAAAAGAAAGACGCTCAACGCCCAAAATTCAATATCGAACACGCCCACTCGGCTCCAATTCCTTCCGTTTACTTTTCAAAAACGACGGTATTGACCTGCATGGGCTCAATATCTCGCACGTGCAAAGACACTGAATTTCATACAATGAGCGCAGTAAAACGCAAGGTAAAACGCCTTGTGAACAACTACGCCCGATGTCCAGATGCGGGCGAGGGAGAGGAGCAAACGCTCATGGCACTTGTTACCACCGAAAAGATGCTCAAGGACGCTCAGGCCGGCCACTACGCCGTCGGCGCGTTCAACGTTGAGAACCTCGAGTTTGTTATGGCCGTTCTGGCTGCTGCCGAGGAGACCAAGTCCCCCGTCATCATGCAGACCACCCCGGGCACCATCAAGACCGCTGGTCTGGACTACTTCTACGGCATGGTCAAGGCTGCCGCCGAGCGCGCTTCCGTGCCCGTCGCTCTGCACCTCGATCACGGCGATGGCTATGACCGCTGCATGCAGGCTTTCCGCACTGGCTACACCTCTGTCATGATTGACGGTTCGCACGAGTCTTTCGAGGACAACATCGCTCTGACCAAGTCCGTCGCCGACGCTGGCCGCGCCATGGGCGTGCCCGTCGAGGCTGAGCTCGGTAAGGTTGGCGGCAAGGAGGACGACGGTCCCGCGGTTGAGGGCGAGAGCCCCTACACCGATCCGGCCGAGGCCAAGGAGTTCGTCGAGCGTACCGGCTGCACCTCCCTCGCAATTGGCGTTGGCACCAGCCACGGCGTGTACACGAGCGATCCGCACATCGAGCAGTCCGTGGTCAAGGCCATCCGTGACGCCGTCGACGTACCGCTGGTTCTGCACGGCACCTCCGGTGTGCCCGATGAGCAGGTTGCCGAGGCTGTGAAGAACGGCATCTGCAAGGTTAACTACGCCACCGAGCTGCGTCAGGCCTATACCAAGGGCTTCATGGCCTACATGGCCGAGAACCCCGCCTGCTTCGATCCCAAGAAGCCGGCCAAGGAGGGCATGCGTGAGATCACCGAGCTGGTTAAGATCCGCATGACCAACCTCAACTCTGTGGGCAAAGCAGAGTAACAGCAAGGGTACTCCGATCCCACCGGACGGCTTGGGCGGGTCCCCGTACCTGTCTCTTATACACATCTCCGA
>CABSNS010000384.1:0-1644 GCA_902479105.1 uncultured Collinsella sp.
AAGATAAAGTGTCCGGCGGCCAACGCGCCCGCGCCCGCCCGACGCACGAGCCCCACGCCCGTGCGATAGACCAAGGAGGAAACCATGAACGAGGGCTACACCAAGGTATTTGTTTCACTCGACGGTACTGAGCAGCAGGATTTTGTGCTCGCACGCGCCATCAAGGTCGCCGCGAACAACGGCGCCAAGCTGATTATCGGCCACGTTATCGATTCCACGACGCTCGAGAGCGCCGGTTCCTATCCGGTCGATCTGGTCAACGGCCTAGAGGAGGCATTTAAGAACTCCATCGCCAAGCAGCTCGAAGAGGCCAAGGCCAATCCCGACATTCCCGAGGTCGAGGTCATGATTCGCGCCGGCCGCATTCGCGAGACGCTCAAGGACGAGATGCTCGACGTGGTTAAGCCCGACCTGGTGCTCTGCGGCGCACGCGGCCTGTCCTCGATCAAGTATGCGCTCCTGGGCTCGATTTCGACGTTCCTGCTACGCAATACGGACTGCGACATTCTGGTCGTGAAGTAGGTTCCTTCCCGCCGGCGCAAGGCCTGCGGGGTTATCACGCCGACGTCCTCGCCGCTTCGCGGCTGCGGGATGTCGGCTTAGATAACCCCTCCCGGTCTTGCGCCTTCGTCACCATACTTCAGCGAGTTGGCTGATAGAAAAATGGCGTGCCGCCCCGTTTGGGGCGGCACGTTTTGTTCGAGGCGGACATCTGCCGTGTGCGTTACTCGAAGTATTGAAACTTGTTGGTTGAGAAGGCAAACGTGACGACAAAGCCTTTGCCGGAGTCGGATGCTGCGGTGACGTCGATGCCCATCTTGGAGCACAGGCGCGCCACCAGATAGAGACCGATGCCCGTTGCACGCTTGGTGGTGCGGCCGTTGTCGCCGGTAAAGCCCTTCTCGAACACGCGCGGCAGGTCTGCCGCGCACACGCCGCAGCCGTTGTCCGCGACGGTAAGCTCGATGCGCTCGCTCGCCAGACCCTCGTCCAGCAACGCACCCGAAAACACGATCTTTGCGCCGTCCTCACGCGCATATTTAATGCTGTTCTGAATGAGCTGGCCCAGAATAAACTCGAGCCATTTCTCGTCGGTAAAGACCTCAAAGTCGAGGTTCTCGCACACCGGAGCCACGTGCGCCGCGATAAGCTCGCGCGCGTTGGCTTTAATCGCGCCCGTCACCAAGGTCTTGAGATCCCAGCGGCGAATCAGGTAGTCGCGCTCCACGACTTCCGAGCGCGCATAGTACAGAGCTTGGTCGATATAGCGCTCCACGCGGGCAAGCTCGCGTGCCAGATCGTCCACGCGCGACAGGTCGTCTTCGCTACCGTCCAGGTTTTCCAAAATCAGATGGGCCGCCGCCAGGGGCAGCTTGGCCTCATGGACCCAGCTCTCGATATAGTCGCGATAGTCATCGGTCTGACGGCGGCCTTCGGCAACCTCGTCGCAAGCGGCTTTGCCCACCCGGCGCAAGACCTCGTACTCGAGCTCGCCCTCGGCATAGGTCGGGCATTGCACCATCTCCTGCACCCATGCGGGACTCTCGAGCTCCTCGGCCGCACGCTCCAGCTGGCGCAGAAAACGACGACGGCGCGCGTACTCGATCACGATGCCGAGCATACCAAAGATATAGGACCTGTCTC
>CABSNS010000385.1:0-1631 GCA_902479105.1 uncultured Collinsella sp.
ATGCTCAGGAGTCTCGTGGGCTCGGAGATGTGTATAAGAGACAGGGTGGTGGGCGAGAACACCTGCGATGGCAAGAAGAAGGCCTACGAGTTTTTTGCCACGCAAAAGAACATGTACGTTATGGATATTCCCAACGTGCACGACGAGTCGACGCTCGTGACTTGGAAGGCCGAGGTCAAAAAGCTCGCCGCCAAGATCGAGGAAGAGTGTGGCGTCAAGATTACGCCCGAGTGCCTGAAGGCCGCCATCCACGCCGTCAATGAGAAGCGCCGCGCCCTGCAGCGTCTCGCTGCCACGCGCGCTGCCGATCCGGCGCCCATCAGCGGTCTCGACAGCCTGCTGACCGTTCAGGCTGCCTTTATGGACGACACGCCGCGCTTGACCGGCGCCATCAACGACATGGCCGCCGAGTGCGAGCAGCGTGTCGAGGCCGGCGAGGGCGTGGCGCCCAAGGGCACCAAGCGCATCCTGTACACCGGTACGCCCATGGCCGTGCCCAACTGGAAGCTGTTCAACCTCATCGAGAAGGCCGGTGGCGTCGTGGTGGGCGAGGAGTCCTGCACGGGCTCGCGCTACTACAAGGACCTGGTCGACGAGTCCGGCGAGACGGTCGACGAGATGCTCGACGCTATCGCCGAGCGCTACTTTAAGATCAACTGCGCTGTTTTTACGCCCAACGAGCAACGTATGAAGGACATTGTCCAGATGGCCAAGGACCTGCATGCCGACGGTATCGTCGACGTGGCCCTGCAGTTCTGCACGCTCTACGAGATGGAGTCGTTTGCCGTGGAGAAGGCCGCCGAGGAGGCAGGCATTCCGTTTATGCACATCACCACCGACTACGCCGGCGAGGATGCAGGCCAACTGCAAACCAGGATCGAGGCTTTCTTGGAAACCATTTAGGGCTATCCGGTCCAGCGGCTTCCCCAAGCACCCGATCTTGCCGTTCAAACCATCGCTTGCATACCAAAGTACGCGGCGCTCCTCTTTCACGGCAACCTCGGGCACCTGGGAAAGCCGTTTCCTTGGTTGGTTAAAAGGTTTGTTAAGGAGTTATATGTCGGAAAATATTGAGCAGCCGTTGCCGTCCACGTTTGAGGAGTTCAACGAGCAACGCAAGGCGGCGTTTATTCGCGTCAAGGATTACAAGCAGGCGGGTAATCGCCTGGTCGGCTTTTTGTGCAGCTACACGCCGCTCGAGATTATCGATGCCGCGGGGGCTGCGAGCGTGGCGCTGTGCGGCACGTCCGACGAGGTGATTCCCGAGGCCGAGAAGGTGCTGCCGGCAAACCTGTGCCCGCTCATCAAGTCTACGTATGGTTTTGCCTATTCGCAAAAGTGCCCGTTTACGTACTTTAGCGACATGATCATCGGCGAGACCACCTGCGACGGCAAGAAGAAGATGTACGAGCTACTCAACGAGCTCAAGCGCACGCACATTCTGCACCTGCCGCAGAGCCGCGATCGCGCCCACGAGCGCGAGGGCTGGTACGAGGAGTGCCGCCTGCTCAAGGAGGAGCTCGAGGGCTTCTACGGCATCACGATTACCGATGACGATCTGCGCGCCGCCGTACGCCGTCGCAACCGTTTGCGTGCGGCCCAGCTCGAGATGTTTGCGCTGCAGGCCAACC
>CABSNS010000386.1:0-1630 GCA_902479105.1 uncultured Collinsella sp.
GATCAATACGGGCACCAACCAGCAGGGCGGCACGGCGGGCGTCGACGTGCTGAGTGTCGAGGAAGACGACACCGCGTTTAACAAAGTCGATAGCGCGAACAAGGGCGACTCTGGCGTCTATACGGTCGAGCAGACCGGTGACGGCGTAAAGATCAAGGTTTTTAGCCCCCACGAGAGCGGCGACAGCGCGATCTATTACGTGAGCTACACCATGACCGGTGCGGTCATGAACTGGGCCGATACCGCCGAGCTCTACTGGAAGTTCGTGGGTGACGGCTGGTCCGCGGATTCCGACGATGTCGAGATGGAAGTGTACTTCGCAAATGCCGCTGCCGGGACGGCGGCCGTCAAGGGCGATAACTTCCGCGCATGGGGTCACGGTCCGCTGACGGGCGACGTGTCACTCGATGAGGACGAGCCCATGGTCACCTATACCATTCCCTGCGTGCATCAGGGCGAATTCGCCGAGGCGCGCATCGCCTTCCCCAGCGACTGGGTGCCATGGCTTTCCGCTTCAAGCGAGGAGCGCATGTCAACGATCCTGAGCGAAGAGAAGGCGTGGGCCGACGAAGCTAACGCCCGCCGCGCTCACGCTCGCGTGATTTCCAATGCGCTTGCCGTGTTAAGTGTTGTCGCAGCGGTGGCCTTTACCGGCACAATCGTTGTGCTCAAGCTGCGCCGCCGCAAGCCCAAGCCGCTTTTCCAGGACGAATATTTCCGCGATGTGCCTTCGGACGACCATCCCGCCGTACTTTCGGCCCTCATGAGCTGGAACGAGGTGCCCGATCAGGCATATATCGCCACGCTCATGAAGCTCACCGACGACCGTGTGATCAAGCTGGAGCAGGCGACCGTGACCAAGGCCAAGAAGGGTCTGTTGGGGCGTGAAAAAGAAGAGCAGACATATCGCGTGACGGTGAGTGATGCGGGCTGGAAGTCGGCCAAGGGCATTGACCACATGGTGCTCAAGGTTTTCTTTGCCGGTGCTAAGCCCGACGAGAACGGCGATCGCTCGCGCACGTTTGACGAGCTGCAGCACTACGTTAAACAGCACGCTACGCCCGTGGGGGACAAGCTCGAGGACTATCAGAACACCGTTAAGGGCAAGCTGGCCGATAGCGAGTACGTTGCCTCGGACGGCATCGTTGCAATGGTGTTTTGCCTGGTTCTTGGTATTCTGATCGCCTTTGTTCCCGTGGGATCCATTTTCTTTACTGACGGCGCGCAGGCGAACATTATCGCCGCGGTTATCTCGGCGCCGATTGTGCTGGTGGGTATTGGCGTGGGCCTTACGTTCCGCCGCTTTACGCCGGAGGGCGCCGAGGTGGCGGCTCGCTGCAAGGCGCTTAAGCATTGGCTCGAGGACTTCACGCGCCTAAAGGAAGCCGTCCCCGGCGATCTGGTACTTTGGAACAAGCTGCTGGTGATGGGTGCGGCGCTGGGCGTTTCGAAGGAAGTCCTGCGTCAGCTTGCCGAGGCTGTTCCTCCCGAGGTGCGCGAGGCCGACGGTTTCTACGACAATTATCCCTGCTACTGGTGGTACTACCATCATTACGGCAACGAGTCGCCGATGGATTCATTCGATGGCGTGTATCACGAGCTGTCTCTTATACACATCTGACGCTGCCGA
>CABSNS010000387.1:0-1629 GCA_902479105.1 uncultured Collinsella sp.
CGAGATGCTCAGGAGTCTCGTGGGCTCGGAGATGTGTATAAGAGACAGTCTGATACCCTAGCGGATAGTCGCTCCAGGTGCCACCGAGCACGATGAGCTCAATCTTATCGGTTGCGTGCCCCATCTGCGAAAGCGCGGTCAGACGAGCGCTCACCTGCAGATACGGGTCAAAGCAATTTTGCTCCGCACGGGCGCACGCCGGCTCGGCGTGCAGGTAGCTTTTGGGCATGCGCAGATCGTTGGGACAAAACAGGCAATCGCCCGAGCATGGCCAGGGCTTGGTGATAACGGTAATGGTCGCCACGCCCGAAGCCGTGCGACGAGGCTTCATACGCAGCACCTGCAGCAGTCGACGTTCCAGCTCGGCATCGACATTCCACCCAGCCCAACGAGCCGGCTCCTCACGTTTTACCCGCTGGTAGAACGGCAGCAGACGGCGCTTGGCCAAATCGCGTTTGTCGGCACCCTCACGGCGCGCCTCGGCATGTATCAGTTTGACGAGCGCTTTGTCGTCCACGGTCTCGCCGCGACGCAGAGCCTCGAGTATGTTCAAGATAATCTGTTCCATGACCCCATTGTAAAGGCAAAGGCGCCGGAGCCCGTCACGGCTCCGGCGCCTCCATCAAACAGCGCAGCTATGGTATATAAGTCTTCGATAACCGCCCGTCACTCTGAATCAAATGACATGTCGCCCGAACCGACCTCAAAACGATACGTAGCAGACTTATCGCCGTTATCGAATTCAAGATTCAAAATGGTCTCGCCGTCGTAGCCAAGCGGAAGGAAATCGCTCTCGAAGTCGCCGCTGCCCAAGGTAAGGCTCGCCTTAAAGCCCGTCGAGTTCGGAACCATCATCTCCACATCGCCCGAGCCCACACTCACGTCCATCGACTTCGCGGGGGCCTGGTAGAGCTCGAACGTCACATCGCCCGAACCGACCTCAGCACTGAGCGCATCAGTCACGCTGCCCGCAAACTCCACATCTCCCGCACCCAGGAAAAGGTCGAAACCATCACAGGTGACACCGGCAATCTGCAGATCACCCGAGCCCACGTGCGCGTTGACTCCCTTCAGATGTTCGGCAACACGGCGCGGCAGCTCGACCGTAACTGAGCGATCGATTGCCTTACCGTCATCACTTCCAAACTGGGAAACCTTGAGCGTCGAGTCCTCGACGGATGCGATGTTCTGCGTCGCGGCCTTGGAGGCATCCATACCATTGGCAACGCGTCCCCGCTCGATAACGCGAGCCTTGTTACCATCAATAACCTTGACGTCCACCGTAGCCGCATCGATATCGAAATCGAGGTAGCGAAACTCATCGGCATCAAAGGTCGTACACGAAAGCTGCTGAGGCCGAGCGGAATAGTTACCGCTATCCAAAAGATCGTCCTCGTCAAGCGCATCGTCCATACCAGACAAGCCGGATACAACATCGTCGAGATCCCACGGACCATCAAAATGAATCAATGTCCGCGAAACGCCAAAGACAAGCCCAACAATGAGCACAAACGCTCCGATGCCAACACCCAGGCGTACCTTGGATTCATGCGAAAGCTTCATCATTCGTCACCCTCTTTGGCCTGTCTCTTATACACATCTGACGCTGCCGACGAATTAGACGGTGTA
>CABSNS010000388.1:0-1628 GCA_902479105.1 uncultured Collinsella sp.
AGGTGATACTCCATGACCTGCTTCTTGCAGTCGAAGTCCTTGGCCTTGAGGTAGAACTCGGCGCAGTCGATGAGCGCCTTGGCGGGAGTCAGGCCGACGATCTCGCTCTCGATGACGCGGGTGCCGTAGCGCTCGGCCAGAGCCTTGATCATTTCATAGGTGACGTAGAGCGGGGTATCCTCATAGTTGACCATGTTCATGGAGACCTGCGCGATGCCGCGGTCCTCGAGCATGAAGCCCATGGCCTTGCAGCTGCGGAAGCCGCCCGAAGAGCCGCGGATGACCTTGGCGATCTTCTTGGCGATCTCAACATCAGAGGTCTCGAGGTTGCAGTTGAACGCGACCAGCGGCATACGGGCGCCGATAGCGGTGATGCCGGCGGTGGGGTGGATCTTGCGCTCGCCGTAGTCGGGAGCCCAGTCGGGCTGCAGGAGCTTCTCGGGCATGCCCTCGAACTCGCCCTTGCGGCAGGTGGCGAGATTGCGGCGCTCGGGACGGGTGGCGCTGTCCTCATACAGGAAGGAGGGGACCTTCAGCTCGTCCCAGATACGCTGGGCAACGCGCTTGGACATCTCGACAGCTTCCTCAACGGTCACGTCCATCTGGGGAACGAAGGGGATAACGTCGGTAGCGCCCATGCGCTTGTGCTCGCCGTGATGCTTGTTCATGTCGATGCGCTCGGTGGCGACCTTCGTCAGCTGGAAGGCGACCTCCTCGATGGCCTCGGGAGAGCCGATGAGGGTGAAGACGCAGCGGTTGTGGTTGCCGTCGGTCTGGGCGTCAAACAGGGTGCAGCCGGGAACGCTCTTGGCGGTCTCGACGAGGGCGTTATAGGTGGCCTCGTCCTTTTCCTTGGAGCAGCTGAAATTGGGGATGCATTCGATCAACTTTGCCATGGTTGTTTTCCTCCGTCAATTTATTTTGTATCGTCATTTTGCTCAGACAGGCGCGCTGCGCCCGTCCATTTTTGTTCAGCGTCGCCATTATATCGCGGCCCAACGGGGGAGTAAACAGGTTTTCTTTCTCTTTTTTCAGTGCGGGCTTAATTTTTTTAAGTCATCTTCTCCTCGACGAAGCGCTGCACGCACGGGGCGCTGAGCACCGCGCTGTTCCATGCCAAAACGGCATACGAGCGGATCGGCAGACCGCGCACGGGCTTTGCCTTTAAGGGCGCGCCCGGATGCGTGCTGAGGATGGACTTTGGCAGAAAGCTGATGCCAAAGCCCGAGAGCACCACCTGCATCGCCATGGGCGTATCGTAGCAGTGGCAGGTCACATTCGGCGTAAAGCCGCTGCGCTGGCACTCCTGCACCAAAAAGTCGTTGTAGCTCCACAGGTCGTCCGAACGCAGAAGGCACATCGGCACACCCTCGAGCCGCTCGATGGGCACCTCGTTCAGTTCTGGCGCGGGGTCCAGGTCCTCGCGCATGATGAGCTCGAGCTTATCCTCGCCCAGAATGCGCTCCTGCAATCCGCTCGGCTCGCGCGCGGCGGTGCGCAGGAACAGTGCATGCAGCTCGCCGCGGTTGAGCGATTCAATGAGCTCCTGCGGCGAGCCCACACGGATGAAGAGCTCCACCTGCGGATAGCGGCTGTGATATTCATTTATATAATGTAACGCGTACGAC
>CABSNS010000389.1:0-1619 GCA_902479105.1 uncultured Collinsella sp.
AGGTACTGGCCTATATCGATGTCCCCGTGCAGCACTGCGACGCGCGCATCCTCAAGGCCATGCGCCGCTCCGGCTCGCGCCAGGAGCTCGAGGATCTGTTCCGTGATCTTCGCGAGCGCATCCCTGGCATCGTGATTCGTTCCACGGCCATGGTTGGCTTCCCGACCGAGACCGATGACGAGTTCCGCGATCTTATCGACTTTATGGACACTGTCGGCTTTGACTACACGAGCGTCTTTGCCTACTCGCGTGAGGAAGGCAGCCTGGCCGCCAAGATGGAGGGCCAGGTCGATGAGGAGGTCAAGCTCGAGCGCGCCCAGGAGGCCATGGATCTGGCTGAGTCGCTCGGTTTTGCCGCCACGGCGGCCCATGTGGGCGAGCGCGCCCAGGTGATCGTCGACGGCATCGAGGAGACCGAGGACGGCGCCGAGCTGATCGGTCACGCCTGGTTCCAGGCGCCCGATTCCGATGGCGCGGTGCATCTGGACGCCAGCGAGGCGTCCGTGGGCGATATTCTGACCGTTGAGTTTACCGATAGCTTCTGCTATGAGCTTATCGGCCATGTTGTGGAGTAGGAGAGCGTCGTGGCTAACGAGAGCAATAAGGAACTGACGAGTGTTTGGACGCCCGCCAACATCGTGACGTGCGTTCGCATCGTCTTTATCCCGGTGTTCATGATCGTCTCGGCCCTGTCTCACGCGAGCGTTGCCGGTACGGACTGGAGCACCTTTGACGGTCCGCTTGCAGCCGCCGCCTTCATTTTGTACGTGATTCTGTCGTGCACCGATAAGGTCGACGGCTATCTGGCGCGCTCGCGCAACGAGATCACCGATTTCGGCAAGTTCTTGGACCCCATCGCCGATAAGCTGCTTGTGTTCTCGGCCCTGCTGCTGTTCTTGGATTTTGGCGCGGTGACCGTGTGGTCCGTGTTCATTATCCTGTTTCGTGAGCTGTTGGTGAGCGCCCTTCGCATGGTTGCGAGCGCTGCCGGTGTGGTCGTTGCTGCCGATAAGCTCGGCAAGTACAAGACGGCAACCACGATGGTCTCCATCTGCGGTTACCTGTGCGTTTTTGCGATGGCCGGCTTGCACCTTGGCCCGGTGGCGCTGACGCTCGGCATCTACTCGGTGTCGCGCTTCCTGTACGCCGTTGCCGTTGTCCTGACCGTTATCTCGGGCGCCCAGTACTTCTGGAACTGCCGCAAGATCGTCTTTTCGGTCTAGGTCCTGGTGGGTATGACGGACTCTTTTGAGCAGATTTCCGCACACAACGAGGAGCTGGCGCGCGATATTGTCGAGCGCGCGAGCGCTCGGGGCGTGACGGTTTCGACGGCTGAGTCGCTGACGGCGGGTATGATCGCATCGACGATTGCCGATATCCCGGGCGCCTCGGCGGTGCTGCGTGGCGGTGCGGTGACCTATTGCGATGAGATTAAGCATCGCGTTCTTGGTGTTGAGCAGGAGACGCTCGACCGCTATACCGCGGTGTCGCATCAGACCGCGCGCGAGATGGCGGTGGGTTCGCTGGAGCTGTACCAGAGCGATATTGCAGTGAGCGCAACGGGTTATGCCGGCCCCGGCGGTGGCACTGAGGACGATCCCTGTCTCTTATACACATCT
>CABSNS010000390.1:0-1619 GCA_902479105.1 uncultured Collinsella sp.
CTAATTCGTCGGCAGCGTTAGATGTGTATAAGAGACAGCTCATGCGCGAGGACGTTTTCAAAACCAAGCCCGGTCCCGGCCGGACAGCCCACGAACGCTACAGGTTCTTGACACCCATCGCGCGCATGGCGTTCAGGATGGCGATGATCGCCACGCCTACGTCGCCGAACACGGCAAGCCACATGTTGGCGATGCCCAGTGCCGCAAGCACCAGAATCAGCAACTTAATGCCCAGCGCAAAGATGATGTTCTGCCAAACAATCGTCATGGTCTTGCGCGCCACGCGGATCGCGCGGGAGATGTTGGACGGCTTGTCATCCATCAGCACGACGTCCGCCGCCTCAATTGCGGCGTCCGAGCCCATAGCGCCCATGGCGATGCCAACGTCTGCGCGGGTAAGCACGGGTGCGTCGTTGATACCGTCGCCGACAAAGGCGAGCTTGCCCTTGCCGCTTTCGGCCGCGAGCAACGCCTCAACACGCTCGACCTTATCGCCCGGCAGCAGCTGCGCGTGGAACTCGTCGAGACTGAGTTGCTTGGCCACAGACGCCGCAACCTCCTCGCGGTCGCCCGTGAGCATAACGGTGCGCTTGACGCCGGCGGCGTGCAGGTCGCGGATCGTCTGCTCGGCGTCGGCCTTAACGGTGTCTGCAATCACGATGTGGCCGGCGTAAACGCCGTCAACGAGCACGTGGAGGATCGTGCCGACAACCTCACAATTGGGAACGTCGATACCGGCCGCAGCAAGCATTTTGGCGTTGCCGACGACGACGTGCTTGCCGTCGATGGTCGCCGTCACGCCGTGGCCCGCGTCATTAGCGGAGTCGCTCACGCGCTTGGGGTCGAGCTCGCCCTGGTAGGCGGCGCGCACCGACTGCGCGATGGGATGGTCGGAGAATGACTCGGCGAGGGCTGCGACTTCAAGCAGCGATTGCTCGGTATAGCCTGCCTCGGGGTGTACCGCCACGACCGAAAACGTGCCGTTGGTGAGCGTGCCGGTCTTGTCAAAGACGACGGTGTCAACGTCGGCGAGCGTTTCGAGGTAGTTGGAGCCCTTGATGAGAACGCCCAGCTTGGAGGCGCCGCCGATGCCGCCAAAGAAGCTCAGCGGGACGCTAATCACGAGCGCGCACGGGCAGCTGACGACCAAGAAGGTCAGGCCGCGCAGGATCCAGTCGGACCAGGCACCGGTGACCAGGCCGCCGCCGAGCGCGAGTACCGCGGCCGCGCCGGTGACGGCGGGCGTGTAGACGCGGGCGAAGCGCGTGATGAAGTTCTCGGTGCGCGCCTTCTTTTCGCTGGCGTTTTCTACGAGCTCCAAGACGCGCGCGACGGTGGACTCGCCAAAGGACTTGGTGGTGCGCACGTGGATGAGGCCCGTCATGTTGATGCAACCGCTGATGATATCGTCGCCGGACTTGGCGGAGCGGGAGACTGACTCGCCCGTGAGCGCGGCGGTGTCGAGCTGGGTTTCGCCCTCGACGATGACGCCGTCGATAGGCACGCGCTCGCCGGGCTTGACCACGATCACGGTGCCCACGGCGATGTCATCGGGAAAGACCTGTTCGAGCGTGCCGTCGGGCTGCTCGACGTTAGCGTAGTCGGGCGCGATGTCCATC
>CABSNS010000391.1:0-1604 GCA_902479105.1 uncultured Collinsella sp.
AGATGTGTATAAGAGACAGCTCCACACTCTTCGTGGCGCACTACGACGTCCCCGGCGTACTCGCCGCGCTCACCAACCTGCTCGCCTACGCCCACGTGAACATCGCCTTCTGCCGAACCTACCGCACCGAAGTGGGCGGCCAGGCCTACTCCGTCTTTGAGACCGACGGCGCGCCCGACGACACCGTCGTCCCCATGCTGCGCAAGCTCGACAATGTCGATTACGCAACGTTTATCGAGCTCCCCGGTTCTGCCTCGTCGCTCTCCCCCGGCGTCTCGGCCAAGGAGATCTTCGATGACGGTGAGCAGCTGCTCGATGCGTGCGAGGAACTGGGGCTCAGCATCGGCGCCGTCATGGCCGTTCGCGAGGCGCGTCTGACCGGCGAGGCCCACGCCGTTGCCGCCATGCGCCGCGTGCTCGACGTCATGCGCGAGGAGACCACGGCCCCCCTCGCCAATCCGCAGCGTTCGCTCGGCGGTCTTATCGGCGGCGAGGCCAAGCTCGTCGAAGCCACCGGCCGCAACGATTTGAGTGCAAGCCTGATGGGCCCCGTTCAGACCGAAGCTGTGGCCCGCGCGATGGCCGTGCTCGAGCGCTCCGCCACGATGGGCGTGATTGTCGCCGCCCCCACGGCAGGATCCGCGGGTGTTGTGCCCGGCTGCGTACTGGCACTCGCCGATCGCCTTCAGCTCGACGACGAGCAGGTCATGGACGCGCTCTACTGCGCAGCCGCCATCGGCCTCAACCTCACCACAAGCGCCTGCGTTGCCGGCGCCGAGGGCGGCTGCCAAGCCGAGGTCGGAAGCGCCGCCGCCATGGCAGCCGCCGCGCTGGTGCAGATGCTCGGCGGCACGCCCGAGCAGGCGCTCGACGCCAGTTCCATCGCGCTGAGTAACCTGCTGGGCCTCGTTTGTGACCCCGTCGGTGGCCTCGTGGAGGTGCCCTGCCAAAACCGCAACGCCATCGGCGTGGCAGCGGCCTTTAGCTCGGCACAACTCGCCCTCGCAGGCATTAAGAGCCTGGTGCCGTTTGACCAGATGGCACATGTCATGCTCTCGGTGGGTCACGCGTTGCCGGCCACGCTGCGCGAGACGGCAAAGGGCGGCATCGCGCAGGCTCCGGCCGCACTTTCGGCCTGTGCAAAATGCGGTGTGTGCGGATAGCGGCAAAGAACGACTCAAAGGTGGGACAAATGTCCCACCTCTTTTGAATGCCACCGTTTCCGTACCACAAACAGCAGGGCAATCGCTATAATGCAAGCCCAGTAAAAACACGATAAACCGCAAGGCGAAAATCGAAGGATATGCATACGATGTCGCAAAACGATCGAACTCAACTGATTCCCGATCCGCAGCAGCCGAGCAGGCACACCGGCAGCGTTCAGTCGCCGCGTCCTATCGCGCCGAGCCACGGTCAGCAGCATAGTGCAGCAAACGCTTCCCAACACCCGAACCAACAGCGACAGCAGCGTCAACAACGTCAGCAGCGCCGGGCAAACGGCAATGCGCCCAAGCAGCCCCCCACGCACGCTCGAGGCGATCGCAGCCCCGCGCGCAAACCCGCCGAGAACAATAACTGTCTCTTATACACATCTCCGAGCCCAC
>CABSNS010000392.1:0-1601 GCA_902479105.1 uncultured Collinsella sp.
CGGAGATGTGTATAAGAGACAGGTCCAAGGGCGCAACCTACCGCTACACCTTCGTTCGCGACAACCCCTCGCAGTGGGAAGATCGCTACGACGCATATTCCGAGGCCGGCATCAACGAGAAGGGCGTCTCCTGCTCTGCCACGTTGAGCACCTCCTATAACGAGAAGGCCGAAGAAGCCGACCCCATCACCGAGGAGACTGGCATTGGCGAGTACAGCTATGCCAGCGTCATCCTGGGCGAGAGCGCCACGGCCCGCGAGGGCGTCGAGCTCATCGGCAGCCTGATCGACGAGCAGGGCGTCTGCTCCAATGACCAGATCATCATCGCCGACAGCACCGAGACTTGGCTGCTCGCCGCGCTTTCCGGCCATCAGTGGATTGCCATGAAGCTCGCCGATGACATCGCCTCACTCAACCCCAACATCGGCAACCTCACCTATAACGTCGACCTCGATGACACCGAGAACTGCCTCCATTCCGAGGGCATCGAGTCCATGCCCAAGGAGAAGGGCTTTGCCGAGTACACCGACGGCAAGTTCGACGTCGCCAAGACCTACGGCGAGGAGATCGGCGAGGCCGGTATGCACCAGTGGTCGCGCTATATCCAGGGTCGCGATTACTTCATGGCCCCGCTGGCTGAAGGCACTGACTACGAGATCGTCAAGGACGAGCGTGAAGACGCTCGCGCCACGACCGGCGCC
The DNA here is from genome assembly GCA_902479105.1 of uncultured Collinsella sp. GTDB lineage: Bacteria > Actinomycetota > Coriobacteriia > Coriobacteriales > Coriobacteriaceae > Collinsella. Next base: position 702 of record CABSNS010000392.1, read on the forward strand.
CTGGTCCACGAGATGCAGCCGCTGTTCTTCCAGCCCGGCAAGTCCGACTGGAACACCTTTGAGATGATCCGCAGCTTCGCTGCTCGCGGCGAGAATGTCGCCGGCCTCAACGCCAACACCGACGGCGCCTATGCCATCGGCTCCAACCGCAACACCGAGATCCACACCTTCCAGATCCGTCACGGCATGGATCCCGAGATCGCGACCATTCAGTGGGAGATGCTCTCCAACGCCGAGTTCTCCGTCGCCATCCCCCTCTACTCTGCACTGCTCACCGAGGTCAGCCCCTACTTTAGCGATCAGGATGTCTCCTTCGATCACTGCGAAGAGGAAGACGTCGTGAACAACGAGGAGCCCAAGAACTCCATCAACTACGTCCTCATGGACATCAACACGCTCGCCTATGAGAACCGCGACCACTGCGCCACCGGCGTCCGCGCCTACCTCGATGCGCTGCAGAAGGAACTCATCGAGCAGAACCTAACCGTCGACGAGGCCATGCAAGCCGCCGAGGGCACCGAGGCCCGCACCGCCCTGGCCAACAAGGCCGGCAAGGCTGCCACCAAGAACACCTACCTCAAGTGCAAGGCTATGCTCGAGGAGATGCGCGACTACCTCAAGGAGGGCGACTTCTCCGAGGAGTTGGTCCCGAGCGACTACGATGCCGACAACGACTGCCTGGTCAAGTCCATCACCTACGCCGACGAGGCCCTCTCCGATGAGGACGTAGCCGAGCCCGAGGTCGAGAAGGAAGAGGCAACCGAGGAGAAGTCCGAGGGCAACAACATGGCCGCCATGGCCGTTGGCGCCGTCGTCATCTTCGGTGTCTGCGGCTTCGTGCTCTATCGTCGCAAGAAGGCATAAGACTGTCTCTTATACACATCTCCGAGCCCACGAGAC
>CABSNS010000393.1:0-1598 GCA_902479105.1 uncultured Collinsella sp.
TCGTGGGCTCGAGATGTGTATAAGAGACAGGGCTTTACGAGAGTTCACGCGCGGTCTCCTCTTCGATCTGGGTGGAAAGCTCCAGCCATTCGTCCTCGAGCTTGGGCAGCTCTTGCTTAAGGCCGTTATATTCCCCCAGCGCGGCGTTGAACTTGTCCTGATCGGCATAAAGCTCTTCGCTTGCCATCAATTCCATAAGCTCGTCATAGCGGGCACGCTTTTTGTCGAGCTCCGTCTCGATCTTCTTGAGCTGGTTGCGCACGCCCTTGAGCTTTTTGTTGAGCGCGGCGCGGGTCTGTGCCTCAGCGCGCTTTTGCTCCTTGGTCTTTTTGCCCTCGGCCGGCTTGGGTGCCGCGGCGGGGCTGCTGTCCTGGGCGGCGTTGGCTTTGGTGGACTTGGCCGCGGCAGGTGCGCTCTCCCCTGCTGCCTCGGCGGCGGCGCGGGCAGCGAGGTCCTCGCGTTTGAAGAGGTAGTAGTCGTAGTCGCCATCGTAGACCGTGACCTTGCCGTCGCGGATGTCGATGATGCGGTTGGCCACAGCGCGCACCAAGTGCTCGTCGTGGCTGATCAGCACAATGGTACCGGGGAAGTTTTGCAGTGCGTTCTCGAGCATGTCCACCGAGTCGATGTCCAAGTGGTTGGTGGGCTCGTCTAGGCACAGGAGCGCCTCGGGCGCCACGAGCATCTTGGCCAGAGCCAGACGCGCCTTTTCGCCGCCGGAGAGGACTCGAACCTGCTTCTCGATGGAATCGTTGTCGCTAAACAGGAAGGCGCCCAGCAGGCTGCGCTGCTGCGGTACGGTCCACTTGGGCGTGACAGTGTCGATCTCTTGCAGGACGGTGTTGGACTCGGTCATGCCCTCGAGCGCGTGCTGGGCATAGTAGGCCACACCCACGTTGGTGCCCAGGTCGCGCGTGCCGGTGTTGGGCGGCTCCAGGCCGGCGAGGATCTTCATGAGCGTGGACTTGCCGGCGCCGTTGGGGCCGACGAGCGCCACGTGCTCGCCGCGGTAGAGTTTGAGGTCGATGTCGCTGTAGATGTGCTTGTCGCCGTAGGACTTGGATACGCCCTCCAGGCCCACGACCATGTCGCCCGAGCGCGGCGGGTCGGGGAACTTAAAGTCGATGTGCTTGTGACCCTCGGGCAGGATGACGAGCTCCTTTTTGATCTGCTCGATCTTGCGGATGCGTTCCTGCGCCTGGGCGGCCTTGGTGGGCTTGTAGCGGAACTTGTCGACGAAGACCTGCATATGGGCGATGTCGCGCTCCTGGGCGGCGCGCTTGGCGCGCATCTGCTCCAGATTGTCCTCGCGCTGCTTGAGGTAACTGCTGTAGTTGCCGGTGTAGGTGGTCACGCGGCGGTTCTCGAGCGCGGCGACGTGGTCGACGCAGGCGTCCATGAAGGCGCGGTCGTGGCTGACGATGAGCACGGCGCCGTCGTAGTTGGCAATAAAGCCGCGCAGCCACTGGACGCTCTCGAGGTCTAGGTGGTTGGTGGGCTCGTCGAGCAGCAGCAGGTCGGGGTGGCGCAGGAAGAGCTTGGCGAGCGCGATACGCATCTGCCAGCCGCCCGAGAACTCGGAGCACGGGCGCTCAAAG
>CABSNS010000394.1:0-1588 GCA_902479105.1 uncultured Collinsella sp.
AGATGCTCAGGAGTCTCGTGGGCTCGGAGATGTGTATAAGAGACAGGTCTGATAGTCGGCGTAGGAGCAGATGAAATCGCCCATGTGGTCGCCGCTCGTGACCATGCCGACGGTCTTGCCGGCCTTGAGAAGTTCGTTGACGGCGGCGGTGGAGTCTTCAGAGGCGTTAGAGATGATGACGTCCTTATTCTTGTCGCCGGTGAAGTAGGAGGTCAGCGCCTTGGTGTAAGCGAGCGCGTCGTCGTGATCCATCGCGTCGCCGCAGACGGCGGAGATGCTCTTGTAGGCGGCGGGCTCGGCCACGGTGACCATGTCGAAGCCGCGCGTTTCATTGAAGGAGGTGATGCCCTCGGAGTAGAGGATCGTCCAGCCGTTGATCAGCGTGCCGTCATACAGCGCGCCGTTGGCGACAGAGCGCTTGGCCTGATACATCGAGACGATCATCGTACCGGCGGGGTAGGTAACGCCGTCATAGGTGAATTCCTTTTCAGTCACGTTGACCTTGACGTCGTTTCTCGTGAGCCACTCCATCATGTCAGAAGCGGCCTGGAGGTTGGTCTGGTTCTCGCCGTCGAGCGGAATGATGTAGCACTCGGGATAGAAATTGCCGTTCTGGCCCTTACCGGTGTACTCGGGACGGAAGAGATTCATCTCCGCGCCCTCCACGTCGTTCTGGTCGCACAGCCACTGGCCGACCATCTCAAAGGCATCGGAGTTAAAGTTCTTCACGCCGCGCTGGAAGATGGTGACCTGGGATTCGAGATAGGAAAGCTTCTCCGCGGCAACATAGGCGGCGTTGCCGAGGATACCGTACTGCGCCGCCTGAGCGGTATCGTCGTTGTAGGCGGGCAGCTCAACGGTGTAGGCAACGGTGCCCTGGAGCATGGCGAACTGGGGGGTGTAGCTCGTGGACATATCGTCCCACGGGTCCTCCCAGTAGGTCTCGGTGCCGCTGCCGGTGTAGCTCAGGTAATCGCGCTGAGGGATCACATAGCTGTTGTAGCCATCGTTGTTGGCGACCGCCGCGATGCCCAGCGCCTCGCCGCCGGTGATGAGGTGGTTGGCGAGCAGGTCGTACTCAAAGTTCGGCTCGTGCGGGGGATCGCAGGGCTCGCACTGGAAGGCCTGCACGCGGCCGTGGAACTCGGCAAGCGACATGGGGTTGAACGTGCCGATGAGCTGCTGCATGTTGGCCGTCTCGCTCGTGGTCTGGAAGGAGTTGTCGCGGTTGAGGTCATAGCCATTGGTGGAATGTCTCGTCAGGTAAGTACGTCCGTCGACGTTCTCCTCGGGGACGAGGATGAAGAACACGTCGGACAAAAGCTCGTCCTTGACGTTCACGCTCTTATTTTCGACGGTGTAATACTCTTCAAGGTCGACCTTGCCGGACTTGCCGTTGTTGTCAGCGGTCAGGTAGCCGAGGTAGCTGGCCGTATCCTTGACGAGGTCGGGAACGGCGACGCTGCCCTCCGCGCCGACAGGGCCCATCTCTTCCTTGAGCTCTTTTTCGCCCGCGGCGGTGAAGCCGGTGAGGATCTTATAGCTGTCTCTTATACACATCTGACGCTGCCGACGAATTAGACGGTGT
>CABSNS010000395.1:0-1581 GCA_902479105.1 uncultured Collinsella sp.
TCTGTCAGCGGCTTTTTCCGGTTTCTCGCAAGGGTCGGTGACAACGGGATGAAAATGCAAATCGTGAAAATAAGATTTTGAGAGACAAAAATGCAAAAGACGAGCGCTTCTTGCCGCCCAATTGGCAAGAAGCGCTCGTCTTTTCTTAACGCGTTGTATGGCGAAGAGAGCGCAAGCTACGCGAGCGCCCTTCTTGCCAGCTCGGCCGCGCCGAGGATTCCTTGGTCGCCGCCGCAGACCGGGGCGCAGATGTAGCTCTCCATGTCCTTAAGCTCGGCGGTCTGGATGTAGCCACCCAGATATTCGAGGGTCTTCTTGCGGACGATGCCGTAGAGCTGCTCCTGGTGCATCACGCCGCCGCCGAGGACGATGCGGCGAGGCGAGTACATGAGCACGAGGTTCGCGCACATCTGCCCCAGATAATCCCCCTCGAGCGCCCACACCTCAGCGTTGTCCGCGAGCTCGGCCGCGGGCTTTCCCCAGCGCGCGGCGATGGCGGGGCCGGAGGCGAGGCCCTCGAGACAGCTCGCGTGGCTCGGGCAGACGCAGCGTCCCTCCTCGGTGGGACGGGTCCTTACCAGCATGTGGCCGGCCTCGGGGTGCAGCATGCCGTGAAGGAGCCTGCCCGCGCACATGACGCCCGCGCCCACGCCGGTGCCGATGGTCACGTAGACGGCGTCCTCGAGCCCCTTGCAGCAGCCGAAGACCACTTCGCCGAGGCAGGCAACGTTCACGTCCGTGTCGTAGGTCACCGGAATCCCGAGGGCGTCGGCGAACGCGGCGCGAAGACCATAGCCTCGCCACGCGAGCTTGGGCGTCTGGAGGATGGAACCGTAGCGCTCATCGTTGGGGTCGACGCAGGTCGGGCCGAAGGCGCCGATGCCCAACGCGTCCACATCGCGGGCGGTGAACCACTCGACCATTTGCGGGACGGTCTCGGCGGGCGTAAGCGTCGGGGTCTCCATACGGTCGAGGACCTCGCCGTCGCCGGACACCACGGCACAGACCATCTTGGTCCCGCCGGCCTCGAGGGCGCCGAGCCTCATTTGCTTTTCGCTCATGCGATCCTCCTTACAAAGGGACGCCCGCAGTCATGGTCAACCGCGGGCGCCCATAACGTTGGCTTGTTTCGAGGCGACCCTACCTGGGCACGCGGTCCTGCCTTGCGGCAAACGGGGCGAGCACGGCGTGCGGCTCGCTTTGGTACCAGTAGGCGACGGTGGAGATGTCGTCCTCGCGCTCGTAGAGCTTGATGTCGTCGTTGCCGAGGTCCTGGAACGTCACGCGCAGGTCCTCCTTGAACGAGATCGGGTCGGGAAGGTGCCACCTGTAGAGGCCGTGCCTGGGCAGCGCGTCGTCGTTGGTCGCGAGCATCGGGTTCGGGTTCGGCTTGCCCGCGCTGAAGCGGTCGCGCGTGGCGTCGCGCGTCGAGCGGTACGGGTAGCCGGCGAACAGCGTGTTGAAGCACTGCGCCTCGGGCAGCGCGTGGGGCGGCCTGTCGAGGAAGGCCCAGGCACCGCCGAAGTAGTCCTCGGCTCCCGTCGAGGTGACCGTGGGGAACTCCTCGTCGCCGTCGAGGAA
>CABSNS010000396.1:0-1579 GCA_902479105.1 uncultured Collinsella sp.
TTTCTGGGACGGGGATTAAAAAATCATTAGGTACGCAATGATTTTTTAATCCCCGTCCCAGAAAAATCATTGTGGGAGAGGAGATGTTGATGAAGCCGTTGTTGTTGCACGCTTGCTGTGCGCCGTGCTCGTTGGAGCCGGTCCGCCTGCTGCGCGAGGAGGGGTTTGAACCCACGATTTGCTGGACCAACCCCAATATTCAGCCGCGCGATGAATGGCAGCGGCGCTTGGACGAGCTGCGCCGGTGGTGTGCCGATGGTGACATTGAGCTCATCGAGGCGGGGGAGGACCGCGAGCGCTGGGAGGCCGGCGTGGCTCCACTGGGCGCCGATCGACCCCGTCGCTGTCGCGCGTGCTATGCCCTGCGCCTGGCCGAGGCATGCCGCGTGGCCCAGAAGCGCGGGTTTGAGTTTGTGGGCACGACGCTCGCCGTCTCGCCGTATCAGCTGTTCGAGACCTGCAATGATGTGTTGGAGCGTCTGGCTGCCGCCCGCGGGCTTACGCCGGTGATTCGCGATTTTCGCCCGTATTATCCCGAGGCCACGCGTCGTTCGCGCGAGCTGGGTATGTATCGGCAGAATTACTGCGGCTGCCGATTCTCGGCCGTCGAGGCGGCCATGGACCGCGCCCGCATCCGCGACGAGCGCAAAGCGTCCAAATAGTAGTTCTTTTGAGCTGGCAGCCTGCTAGGATGTAGAACGGACTTTGGCTATATAAGGAGTATCCGACGTGTCTATGCGTACCGATGATTTTGACTACAACCTTCCTGAGGAACTGATTGCCCAGGCTCCTGCCGAGCCGCGCGACTCCTGCCGCCTGCTGGTGGTGGATCGCAAGGGCTCCCAGGCGGGAACGCCGCTGGAGCACGGCGGTACCGTTGAACACCGCATCTTCCGCGACATCATCGACTATATCGAGCCGGGCGACGTGCTCGTCATCAACAAGACGCGCGTGATGCCGGCCCGCCTGATCGGTCGCAAGGAGGGCTCGGGCGGCGTGGTCGAGACGCTGCTGCTCAAGCGCCGCGAGGATGTTGACCCGCTGGGTCACGTTTGGGAGTGCCTGGTCAAGCCGGGCAAGCGCCTGAAGCCCGGTGCTCAGATTGAGTATCGCGCCGGTGGCGCCCATGCGCCCGAGGGGGCTCCCGTGGTGCTGACGGCCGAGGTCATCGACTTTGTCACCGATAGCCGCGGCGGCCGCCTGGTGCGTTTTGAGCCGGCCGGTTGCAACGCCGCCGGCGACCCGCGCACGCTCGACGAGGCCATCCATGCTGCCGGCCACGTTCCGCTGCCGCCCTACATTACCGATTACGAGGGCGATCCCGAGAAGTACCAGACCGTCTATGCCATGAAGGAGGAGCACTCGGCTGCCGCTCCCACGGCGGGCCTGCACTTTACTCCCGAGCTCATGGCCGCTATCGAGGCCAAGGGTGCGAAGTTTGCCGCCGTCGAGCTCGAGGTGGGCATCGATACCTTCCGCTTGGTGGAGGAGGACGACCCTACGCGGCACGTCATGCACACCGAGCGCTACCACGTGTCGCAGCTGTCTCTTATACACATCTGACGCTGCCGACGAATTA
>CABSNS010000397.1:0-1578 GCA_902479105.1 uncultured Collinsella sp.
GAGATGCTCAGGAGTCTCGTGGGCTCGGAGATGTGTATAAGAGACAGGTACTCGAGGACGCCGCGCCGGCCGAGCTCTTTGGCAACCCCAAACACCAGCGCACCCGCGAGTTCCTCTCGCGTTATCTCGAGGATAAATAACCGACTGCAAACGCTTACGTGGCAGGGCCGCTCCGGTGGGGCGGCCCTTGTCGTCACAATCGAAAGGATGTCATGGCCGAGGTTTGGCGCTTTTTTGCGCATGAGGATGATTTTGCCGATCTGGACGAGGCTGGTGCGTGCGAGCGCCTGGGCCGCGTGCTGTCGTTTCCGACCATCTCGAGTATGGATGCCGAGGCGGTGAACTGGCAGCCGTTCGACGACCTGCGCGCGTATATGCAGCAGGCTTGGCCGCACGTATTTACGGCGGGTAAGGTCGAGCTTATCGACCATTCGCTATTGGTGACGCTTAGCGGTTCCGACCCTGCCCTCAAACCCGTCATGCTCATGGGCCACATGGACGTGGTTCCCGTGGTACCCGGCACCGAGGCTGACTGGACGCATGTCCCCTTTAGCGGACATGTGGACGACACCTACATTTGGGGTCGCGGCGCCATCGATATGAAAGACCAGGTCGCAGGCATTCTCGAGGCGGTTGAGTATGCGCTCGCACACGGCTGGGAGCACGAGCGCACCCTGCTGCTGGCTTTTGGCCAGGACGAGGAAACCACGCAGTTCGGTGCGGGTGCCATCGGCCGCGTGCTCGAAGAGCGCGGCATTGAGCTTGAGTACCTGATCGACGAGGGCGACTACCGCATCGTTCCGGCTGCCGAGTATGGCGCGGGCGAGGGCTGGCTTATGCATGCCGATCTCGCGGAGAAGGGCTACGCCGATATCGTGTTGAGGACGCGTAGCGAGGGCGGGCATTCCTCCAACCCCTACGGGGGCACTTCACTCGAGGTGCTCAGCCGTGCCATCACCGCAATCTGCGATATCGAGTGGCCGACGCGCGTGACCGACTTGCTTGCCGCCCAACTCGTCGAGTTGGGGCTCTACACGGCCGATGAAATTGCCGCCAACGGGGATGCCATTGTCCGCGATTGCCTCGCCAGCAAAAAGCTCTATCCGCTGGTGACGACCACCTGCGCGCCCACGCAGATCGAGGGTGGCAGCACCGGCGCCAACGTAATGCCGCAGGATATGTGGGCCAACATTAACTTCCGCATGCTCGAGGGCACGAGCGTGGCCGACGTTGTGGCGCGCTGCCGTGAGGCGGTTGCCGGGGCGGACCTTGCCGGTCGTGTCGAAGTGGAGCTGGGCCCCGGCAGCTCCGAACCCTCGCCGTCCCCGCGCATCGGTGGTCCCGGTCTCGAGGCGGTTCGCTCCATCGCCGTCCGCTATTTCCGTGATCCAAAGGGGATGGAGGAAAACGGATCATTCGAGCCAGTGGCAATTGTGCCCTCGACCGTGATCGGTGCGACCGACGCTGCCAACTACCAGCACATTTGCCCTGAGTGCATTCGCTTCTCGGCCTTTGTGGTCGATGATGACGCTGTCTCTTATACACATCTCCGAGCCCACGAGACTCCTGAGCATCTCG
>CABSNS010000398.1:0-1557 GCA_902479105.1 uncultured Collinsella sp.
CTCCCGGTATCCGCCGACGTTCCCCCATATAAAACCTGCCAAAAGGGACAGGTTTATTTTGGCAGGTTTTATATGGGGGAACGTCGGCGGATACCGGGAGGGAGTGGCGTTGCGCGCGACCCTAAGGCTGTTGTCGGTTCCCTAGGAAACACCCCGTGGGCAAAAAATGCCAAATATGAGTACGGTTGCTAACCTAGTAACATATCGGTCTAGCAAGATAATAGACAAAGTGAAAAATATGTTCATTAACGCTGGCACGCAGAAGCCCGCTAACGGGCGTTTTGATTAATTTGAAGGCGTATAGAGGCCGCAAGGAGGTCGTTTGAGGCGGTTTTGGCTGTTACCAAAAAGGTAACAGTACTCATATTTGCCATTTTTTGCCCACAGGGCCTGGAAAGCGCCGTCAATGAGGTCTCAGGGAAGGCGTTTCGAGGGCTGCAAAACAAAAACGGGGACGCAGATTGTCCTGCGCTCCCGTTTTCTGGGTATTGCGGTTGTTTGCCGCCGGTTGTTACGCCGCTTCGTCGAACTGCGAGTTGTACAGGTCGGCATAGAAGCCGCCCTGGGCGAGCAGCTCGTCGTGCGTGCCCTTCTCGACGATATCGCCGTCGCGGATTACTAGGATCACGTCGGCGTTGCGGATCGTGGACAGGCGGTGCGCGATGACAAAGCTCGTGCGGCCTTGCATTAGCGCATCCATGGCACGCTGAATAAGCTCCTCGGTACGAGTGTCAACGTTGGAGGTCGCCTCGTCCAGAATCAGCGCCGGGCGGTCGGCCAAAATGGCACGGGCGATGGTCACGAGCTGGCGCTGACCCTGCGACAGGTTAGTGCCCTCCTCGTTGATCATAAAGTCGTAGCCGCCGGCAAGCGTATGGATAAAGTGGTCGCAGCGTGCGGCACGTGCAGCGGCTTCGACCTCGGCATCGCTCGCATCGGGGCGTCCGTAACGGATGTTCTCGCGGATGGTACCGTTAAACAGCCAGGTGTCCTGCAGCACCATGGCAAACTCGCCGCGCAGCGCCGCGCGGTCCCAGTCTCGCACGTCGACACCCTCGACGCGCAGCGAACCGCCGTCCACATCGTAGAAGCGCTGCAGCAGCTTGATGAGCGTGGTCTTGCCAGCGCCGGTGGGACCGACGATGGCGATGGTCTGGCCGGGCTGCGCCTCGCAGCTAAAGTCGTGGATGATGGTCTTGTCGGGCGTGTAGCCAAACTTGACATGGTCAAACTCCACGTGGCCGGGGCGCTTTTCGGGAATCTGCGCGTCGGCCTTCTGCTCCTCCTCGGGCGCGGCCAGGAACTCAAACACGCGCTCGGTGGCGGCGGCCATCGACTGCATCGTGTTGCTCACGTTGCCCAGCTGCTGCACGGGCTGCGTAAAGTTGCGAACGTACTGGATAAAGCTCTGGATGTCGCCGGGCGTGGCATTGCCGGTCAGCGCGAGCTGCGCACCCACCACGACGACGCCCACGTAGCCCATGTTGCCCACCAAGCTCATAAGCGGCATCATCAGGCCCGACAGGAACTGCGAGCGCCAGCCACTAATAAAGCTGT
>CABSNS010000399.1:0-1555 GCA_902479105.1 uncultured Collinsella sp.
GGCAGGGGAGACGTCCGTCGCTAGCGAGCCCGCTACCGCCGCTGAGCCCGTAGCCGTCACCGCCGCCCACGCCCCCGAAGGCGCGATCTTCAACCCCGAGGCCGCCCGCGGCAACCTGCACCTGGGCATCGACGTGGGCTCCACCACCGTTAAGCTCGCTGTGCTCAACGACGACAACCAGATTGTCTACGCCAAGTACCAGCGTCACCACACCGACGTCCGCGCTTGCGCCCGCGACTTGTTCGAGGGTGCCGCGACCGTGCTGCCGACGGCCCAAATTACCTGCGCCATTACCGGCTCAGGCGGCCTGCTGCTGTCCCAATGGCTCGACCTGGAGTTTGTTCAGGAGGTCATCGCCAGCAAGCGTGCCGTCGAGACCCTCATTCCGGCCACCGATGTTGCCATCGAGCTGGGCGGCGAGGACGCCAAGATCATCTACTTCGACAACGGCATCGAGCAGCGCATGAACGGCACCTGCGCCGGCGGCACGGGCGCGTTCATCGACCAGATGGCAACCCTGCTGCACACCGACGCGAGCGGCCTCAACGAGCTCGCGGCCAACGCCACCACCATCTATCCCATCGCCAGTCGCTGCGGCGTTTTTGCCAAGACCGACGTGCAGCCGCTGCTCAACGAAGGCGCCCGCCCCGAGGACGTCGCCGCTTCCATCTTCCAGGCCGTCGTGACCCAGACCATCTCGGGCCTGGCGTGCGGCCGTCCCATTCGCGGCAACGTCGCCTTCCTGGGCGGCCCGCTTCAGTACCTCTCCGAGCTGCGCCACCGCTTCTACCTCACGCTCAACCTGGACGAGGAGCACCGCATTGTGCCCCAAAACGCTCACCTGTTTGTGGCGAGCGGCGCCGCCATGGCGCACGAGTCCAACAAGCTCAGAACGTTCCCGCAGCTCATCGAGGCCATTGATGCTCTGGGTGACACACAGGGTGCCGAGGTCGAGCGTCTGGATCCGCTCTTTGCCACCGACGAGGACTTTGCTGAGTTCAAGGGTCGCCACGACACCGAGGTCGTCCCCAAGGGCAAGCTCGAAGGCTACACCGGCCGCGTGTTCATCGGCATCGACGCCGGTTCCACGACCATGAAGGCCGCGCTCGTAGGCGAGGACGGCCAGCTGCTGCACACCTGGTATGGCAACAACAACGGTGACATCCTGGGCACGGCCAAGGTCATCATGGCCGATTTCTACAACCACATCCCCGCCGGCTGCACCATCGGCCACGTGACCACCACGGGTTACGGCGAGGCGCTGCTCATCGAGGCCCTCAAGGCCGACTCCGGCGAGATCGAGACCGTCGCGCACCTGCGCGGCGCCAAGGCATTCCTGCCCGGCGTCGAGTTCATTCTGGACATTGGCGGCCAGGACATGAAGTGCCTGCGCGTGAAGGACGGCGTTATCGAGCACATCATGCTCAACGAGGCCTGCTCGTCGGGCTGCGGCAGCTTTATCGAGAGCTTCGCCGTGTCTATGAACATGGACGTGCGTGCGTTTGCCGATGCCGCCATCCATGCCCTGTCTCTTATACACATCTGACGCTGCCGA
>CABSNS010000400.1:0-1547 GCA_902479105.1 uncultured Collinsella sp.
AACGTCCTGCGCATCGAGAACGTCGAGGCCTGGACCGAAGGCGTCATGGCCAACTAGTCCATCAATCGCCTAGCAATACGCGCTTTGAGGGCTCCCGTCCGATGTGGGATGGGAGCCCTTTTGTCTCCGGCCCTAAGCACAACGACAGGGCACATTTGCGCGAGCCGCTCATCGGTAACGCGGGCTACCGTTCACCGATATGCAAACACGGCCGATTCCGGTTACGGCTACGCTGTGCTGCGAATGTCCGCCCGCGATGAGAGGAAATACCATGTTGCTCGAGGGCAAGAAAGCAATCATCACCGGAGGCACGCGCGGTATCGGCTATGCCATCGCCTGCCGTTTTATCGAGGAGGGCGCCGCCGTCACTGTCTTTGGCTCGCGTCAGGAGACCGCCGATGCGGCCGTTGAGAAGCTGACAGCCGCCTATCCCGACGCCAAGGTCTGGGGCCGCTCCTGCGACCTCACCTCACTCGAAGCCGTGACCGAGGCCTTTACCCAGGCTGCAGCCGACATGGGCGGCTTGGACACGGTCGTCAACAACGCCGGAATTTCCCAGCGCTCGCCGCTGCTCAACTACACGGCTGAGGAGTTCGCCAAAGTTATGGACCTCAACGTCGTCGCCGTCTTTAACGGCCACCAGGCTGCCGCCAAGATCATGACCGAGGCCGGCCACGGCGGCACCATCACTACCACAAGCTCGATGGTCGCCAAGTACGGCCAGCCCTCCGGCGTTGGCTATCCCACGTCCAAGTTTGCCGTCAACGGTATGGTCCAGTCGCTCTCGCGCGAGCTCGCCCCCATGGGCATTCGCGTCAATGCCGTCGCACCCGGCGTGACCAAGACCGACATGGTCGCCAACCTGCCCGAAGAGGTCATCAAGCCCATCATCGCCACCATTCCGCTGGGTCGCATGGGCGAGCCCGAGGATGTCGCTAACGCCTTTGTTTTCCTGGCGAGCGACATGTCCTCCTACGTCACTGGCGCCGTGCTCCCCGTCGACGGAGCCGCCCGCTCCTAAAGGTCGCAAGCCACGATTTCGGACCTCAACGGAGCTCAACGCAAAAGGCGCGCTGTCTGCATCAACCGCAGGCAGCGCGCCTTGTTCTGTTTGTAAGGGAAACTGCGTCCCGTTTCGAACGCCGATTCTGGGACACCGGGGACCTCGGACAAAATCTCGGACCCAATTTGGGTCCAGGAGGGAGTCCGATGTATACGAAAGAGGAGCGCGAGGGGATTCTCTGGGAGTTCCACCGGAGCGGCCTGTCCGCCCCCGCCGCCTGCAGGAGCCTGCCGCTTTTCCCGAACAAGGACAACCTGTATGCTTGGCTCAAGCTGGAGGAGGCGGGCGAGCTGACCGCCCGCGAGATGCCCGGCCGGGCGGAGCGCATGCACTGCTCGCACGGCGAGGGCAGCCCCGCGTTCGCCGCGAGGCGCGCGGGCGCCGCGCCCGCCTCCCCGCGGAAGCGTCGAGCCGAAGGGGGCGCGGGCAGGATGAAGGGAACCGGGCGCGGAGGGGCCGGCGGCGAGCCGCCCATGCAGACGGA
>CABSNS010000401.1:0-1544 GCA_902479105.1 uncultured Collinsella sp.
GATTTCCGCATCTTTTGGGACAACGCTTACTGCGTGCACGACCTGTACGACGAGACCGACGAGCTCGCAAATATCTTTGACCTCGCTCGCGCGGCGGGCACCGAGGATCGCGTGGTGGCCTTTGCCTCGACGTCCAAGATCACCTTCCCGGGCGCCGGCATCGGCTTTATCGGTGCGAGCCCCGCGGTCATCGCCGAGTTCTCCAAGCGCCTGAAGGCCGGTCTTATTAGCGCCGATAAGCTCAACCAGCTGCGTCACGTGCGCTTCCTTCCCACCATCGAGGCGGTCAAGGAGCACATGAAAAAGCATGCCGAGTTCCTGCGCCCGCGCTTTGAGGCCGTCGAGCGCAAGCTTACCGAGGGCTTGGGCGACACGGGCTGCGCCACCTGGACGCGCCCCCGCGGCGGCTACTTTGTAAGCTTCGATGGTCCCGAGGGCTCGGCCCAGAAGGTCGCCGCGCTTTGCGCCGACCTGGGCGTCAAGCTCACGCCGGCCGGTGCTACCTGGCCCTATGGCAAGGACCCGCGCGACACCAACATCCGCATCGCGCCGAGCTATCCCATGGTCGAGGACCTGGAGGCCGCGCTTGATGTGCTGGTGCTGGCCGTCAAGCTCGTCGCTGCCGAGCTTGCGCGTTCCGAGCGCGCCTAACGCGCGGCTTCCCGTACTATCCGCACTTTCGATACGTAAAGGAGCGTATACATGGATTTGGGTATTTCCACCAACCCCACGCCAGAGCTCTACACCATTAAGGTAACCGGCGAGATCGATATCTCTAACGCCGATAGCCTGCGCAATGCCATCGACCTGGCGCTCGAGCAGCCCACTGAGGCCGTTGAGCTCGATTTTGCCCAGGTGAGCTACATCGATTCGACGGGCATTGGCGTGCTCGTGGGCGCCGCGCACCACGCGGCCGACCACAGCAAGCGCTTTAGCTGCACCAATGTGCAGCCCCCGGTGATGCGCGTGGTTCAGCTGTTGGGTGTCGACCAGGAGATTTCGATCACCGCAGCATAATCTTTGCCCCCAAAAGGGCGTGCCGTTTGGCATATGTTTGTGATGCGCTCGGACGTTTTGGCGTCCGGGCGCTATACTTGACCGAATGAATAGACGAGTTCCGGCCGAATGGCGCGGTGCGGGCTCGACTCATATCGAGCCTTGGAGGTATGTGTGTTTGGTATTGGAGAGGGTGAGCTCGCGATCATCGTGGTCTTCGGCTTTTTGCTGTTTGGCCCGGATAAGCTCCCACAGATGGGCCGTACGATCGGCCGTGCCATCCGTCAGTTCCGTGAGACGCAGGAAAAGATGACGGCCGTTGTTCAGTCCGAGATTATCGATCCGGTGAGCGAGGCCGCATCGGCCCCGGTCAAGCCCAAGAAGGCTGCTGCGACCGACGACGATTCCGATGCGGACGAGGATGCCGCCGAGACGGCAGCGCCCGCCAAGAAGGAGACCTTTGCCGAGCGTCGCGCCCGCCTTGCCGCCGAGAAGGCTGCGAGCGAGGGTGCCACCGAGGGCGGAGGCGCTGCCTGTCTCTTATACAC
>CABSNS010000402.1:0-1542 GCA_902479105.1 uncultured Collinsella sp.
CGAGATGCTCAGGAGTCTCGTGGGCTCGGAGATGTGTATAAGAGACAGACGTACAACTTTGCTTTCGGAAACTGCAAGCTTCAGCGTTTACTTTTTTCCGGTTCAGTGAAGGTTCTCTTCGTTGAGCCGAGAACTACTATACACGGACCGTGGACCAAGGCAAGTGGCGTGTCTGAAATGTAGTTAACTTTATGGGCGTTTCTGGGGGTGTTGTGTGGTTCGGCCCATGACACGCCTGTTTCTCGAACGTGCGAACCGGCACGCCCGACGTAGAGCAGGTCTGCTCTTCCCGGACTGATGGATTCCATCAGTCGCCGACTAATGCGACACAGACTCGAAGGTGACGCCGTTGCGGGCGGCTTTGCGCTCGGCCTTGCGCTCCTCGGCGTCTTCGATGCGCTGGATGCGCAGCTGGCGCCAGTCCTCGCGCATGTCGCGGAAACGGTCGGCCAGCGTTACGTCATCGTTCTCGGCATCGCCATCAGTACTGCTGCCATCGGCCTTACCGAACGTGCCATCGGCCACCTTGGCGATGCCCAGCTTGAGCAGTCCGAGCAACTCACGCAACGTTTCCGGTACGGGCTCATCGCCCTCATCGGCGGACTTGGTCAGGCCCTCGATGCGGCGACGAAGCGCGTCGGCGTCCTCGGGATCGATCTTGAGCCCGGCGATCAGCGACTGGCGCATGGTCTCGTAATCGAGGTTGGCAAAAAAATTCAGCTGTTGCAGCGTCATGAAGCCCTTGAGCTCGGGGAATCGGTGGACGATGTATTCCTCGCGGTCGTCGGCGGCGCGGGTCCAGTCGCGGGTGAGCTGCGGATCCCAGCTGGCGGTAATCGACCCCTCGCGCATGCGGTAGTGGTACAGCGCCTTGGGCAGACGGACCACGCGCGTGGCCTCGCCGATCACGTTGCAGATACGGGAGAGATCCTCGATTTTGCGACCCACCGGGAAGGAGAATCCGGTGCCCTGATAGGTGGAGGCGGGTGCCAGGAAGGCCCAGAAATAGCCGTCAATCTCAGCCTTGACTTGCTTTTTGATGACCTCGACCGGGGTCAGGACCTGCACCTCGGTGAAGTCGTTGTGGCGATAGTTGGACAGCAGCGGCTTGTTGTTCTCGGAGATGGTGTCGAACTGGAACATCACGAGGTCGGCGTCATACTCGCGCATGGCGTTCAGGCAGTCCTCCACCAACGTGGGTGCCACGGTGTCGTCGGAATCGGCGAAGTATATGTACGCGCCGATAGCCTCAGCGATACCGGAGTTGCGGGCGTCGGACAGGCCGCCGTTGGGCTTGTGAATCACGCGTATGCGCGGGTCGCGGGCGGCCCAGGCGTCGCACATGGCCGGGCAATTGTCGGGCGAGCCGTCGTCGACCAGCAGAATCTCCAGATTGGCGTACGTCTGCGCGGCAACAGACGCCACGCATTCGTCGAGGAACTTCTCGACCTTATATACCGGAATAATGATGCTGACCAACGGATCCTGTTCCATATCCTGTCTCTTATACACATCTCCGAGCCCACGAGACTCCTGAGCATC
>CABSNS010000403.1:0-1541 GCA_902479105.1 uncultured Collinsella sp.
CCCCATGGCTTGCATATCGATATGCGCCGTACCGGCAGACTGAGAGGCATCGACGATCACCAACGCGCCGACCGCATGGGCGATGGCAGCCACACGCGAAACGTCGACCGCGTTGCCGGTCACATTGGAAGCGTGCGTCACCACCACGGCACGCGTACCGGGCGTGACCAACCGCTCGAGCTCGTCATAGTCGAGCACGCCGTTCGCGTCACAGCCCGCATGCTCAACGGTCACACCCCGCTCCACTGCCAGGCGGTTGAGCGGACGCAGCACGGAGTTGTGCTCGAGCACCGTCGTGACCACGCGGTCGCCGGGGCGCACCACGCCACAGATGGCGGTGTTGAGCGCCGCCGTAGAGTTGGGCGTAAAGCACACATGGTCCGCCCTCGGGCAACCTAAAAGGCGCGCGAGCTTGGCACGGCAACCGTGAATCGTACGAGCGGCATCGAGGGCACCCGACGTGGCGCCGCGCCCGGCATTGCCGAGCGAGCACATCGCCTGCGTCACGGCATCGATGACCGTCTGCGGCTTGTGCATGGTCGTCGCCGCGTTATCCAGGTAGATCATCGCACGACCTCCCACATATCAATCACGGTATAGCCCTCGGTGGGAACGCCCGCCGCGGTAAGCTCGCTGCGCAGCAGTTCCTCATCGGCAGGCAACGCCTTCCACGCCAGACCGCAGCCGGCAGCGACCTCCCCGGGCACGGGAATCGTTCGCCCGGGAAGGCCGCGCTCGACGCACAGGGACTCGCAACCCATGGCGGCCGCCGTGGTGGGAAACGTGATGACAAGCGCCGGGCGCTTCTCCCTCATGGCAACTCCAACCAATACGTTACGGGCGCACGACGCGCACGGCCTGCTCCATCTTCTCCACGATCACGTACATATTCGTGACCTCGCCCACCGCGAGCTGGTCCTTAATGCCAAAGTGATCGAGGCAGGTGCCGCAGGTAAGAATCTCGACGCCCTGCTCGGCCAGGCCCTTCAGGTCATCGAGCACAGGCGAGCCCTCGACGGTGAGCTTGGCGCCGCCGTTGTAGAACAGCATGGTCGCGGGCAGCTCCTCCTGCTGCGTCACGGCAAAGATAAACGCCTTCATGAGCTTGTGGCCCAGCTCGTCGTCGCCACGGCCCATGCAATCGGTGTAGACGGAAATGACGAGCTTGCCCTTGCCGGCGCTGGCATCACAGAAGGCAGCGCCATCCTGCTCGGGATCAGCCACGGCAACGGCGCCAGAGGTCGCCACGGTCACGTGCCACTCGGCGTCAGAAACCTTCTCGACCGAGGCCGTGCAACCTTTCTCCTGCGCCATCTTGGAGATGTTCTTGACGGCGGTCTCGTTGTCGACCGAGGTCACCACAGCGCCCTCGCCATCAAGCTGTTTGAGTGCATTAAGCGTCTTGACGACGGGCAGCGGGCAGGCATCGCCCATGGCATTGACTTCAATCTTGGTAGACATAGTTTTTCCTTTCGAATAAATCGTTTTAGAACGGTACAGAGTCTGTCTCTTATACACATCTCCGAGCCCACGAGACTCCT
>CABSNS010000404.1:0-1541 GCA_902479105.1 uncultured Collinsella sp.
GTCTAATTCGTCGGCAGCGTCAGATGTGTATAAGAGACAGTTCCAATCGTGCGCATAGCAACCTTCTTTCGTTCGATAAAGTGCTTTCAGGTATTTTGCTCCTAGAGAAGGGCTGTAATAGCGAGAAATTTCGAACGTATAAAACCAGTGTTGAGGGTTTTTCGCCGGCGCGGAACGTGCTAGCATACTCCGCATAAGCGTTGATGGGGACGAGTAGTCGGCCGTCCGCATGCTACAGAGAGCGGGGAGCGCTGAGAACCCGTGCATGCGACCGATGAAAATCACCCCGGAGCTGCGGTCCCAACGGACGTGCCGCGCAGGTTCGTCTTAGTAGACATCGCCGAGATGGTCGTCGATACAGGCCAGCCGAGTAACGGATGCGAGCGCGCGAATACGCGGGCGAGGGCATCTAAGCTGGGTGGTTAAGCGAAGAGCTTTTGCGGGCGTGCAGCCCGTTTTGTGGCGCTTCGTCCCAGCTTGTAGGGACGGGCGCTTTTTTGGTGCCCAGAGGGCGTGCGCGCCCATGACAAGAAAGGGGTACCGTGGCAAACGAGTACAAGCAGACGATGAATCTGCCCAAAACCGGATTTCCCATGCGTGCCGGTCTTTCCAAGTCCGAGCCCAAGCGACTCAAGGACTGGCAGGACAACAAGGTCTACGAGCAAGTTCTAAAGAAGAACGAGGGTCACAAGAAGTTCGTGCTGCACGACGGCCCTCCGTACGCCAACGGCCCGATCCACATCGGCCACGCCATGAACAAGATCTCCAAGGACATGATCAACCGTTACTGGATGATGCAGGGCTATGAGGTTCCCTATGTCCCCGGTTGGGACTGCCACGGTCAGCCGATCGAGCATAAGGTCGAGGAGAAGCTCGGCACCGAGAAGTTCAACCAGACCTCCACGGCTAAGATCCGCGAGCTTTGCAACAAGTTCGCTGTCGAGAACATCGAGCTCCAGAAGGCTGGCTTCCGTCGCCTTGGCGTGCTTGGCGACTGGGACAACCCGTATCTGACGCTCTATCACCAGCATGACGCCGCCGACATTGAGGTCTTCAAGGCCATGTTCGACAAGGGCATGATCTATCGCGGCCACAAGCCCGTCCACTGGTGCAAGCACTGCCACACCGCGCTGGCCGAGGCTGAGATCGAGTACTCCGACGAGACGAGCCCGTCCATCTTCGTGCGCTTTGAGATGACCTCCAAGCCCGCCGGTCTCGAGAACTTCGACGGACCGGTCGACTTTATCATCTGGACGACCACGCCGTGGACCATCCCCTCCGACCAGGCAGTTTCCCTCAAGCCCGGCGCCGCCTACGTCGCCGTTGAGCACGACGGCCGCGCCGAGGTCATGCTCGAGGACCTGGCTCCCAAGTGCTGCGAGGAGTTTGGCTGGGAGTACACCCCGGTTGAGGTCGACGGCAAGCCCTATGTGGTTCCCGCCGAGACCTTCCATCACATTCACTATAAGCAGCCGATCTTTGACGGCGTTGAGGGCGTGGCGCTGTTGGCCGATTACGTCGGTGTCGATGACGGTACCGGT
>CABSNS010000405.1:0-1529 GCA_902479105.1 uncultured Collinsella sp.
TTAATAGGTTTTAATTCAACCCCTCGGCAGCAAAGCTGCCTGCTCCCCTTGACAGTGGAACCAATGGGTGCGATGCAAAATTCAACACCGCACTCATGTATGGCGAGGCAACCACGGTTTCCACCGCAACCTCGACACCGGGCACCGGCAATCACCGTATCCGTAGCTGCGTCAATTCGCCTCTAAAAAATCGCCACTAAAAATCAGTCTTCGGGGATGTGGATCTCGCGGATGAGGAAATCCTTGCCCGAGAGGATGGTTTTTTCAAAGCTGCCGCAGTTCGGGCAGTAGCCCTCGTGCTCAATGACGTTGAACAGCTCGTTGCACTCGTCGCACTCGGCCATGCCGGGGATGATGTTGATGATAAGCTTAGTGTCTTTAAGGAAGGTATCCTCAACGACGACGGGGTAGATATCCTCAACGTATTTGGGAATGACCAGCGACAGCTCGCCGATGTCAAGGACGATCTCCGTGACCTCGGCGATGTTGTTGGCTTGGGCAAAGTCCGTGACGGTCTTGACCATCGAGCGGACGACGCCTATCTCATGCATGACGCAGCTCCTTTACTTTCTTGCGATTTTCTTGGTGACGAGCTTTGCGACTGCTGCCGGAGCGTTTCCGGCCGCGCCGAGCAGCGCCTTGAAGTACGGTGCGCCGACATAGTCGGTGACCTTCTCGAGGTGGATAGCGTCGAACTTACACTTGGTGGTGCAGATGCCGCAACCCACGCAGAGGCTCTCGTCAACGACCGCAGCGCCGCAGCCGAGACAGCGTGAGGTCTCGATCTTCATCTGCTCCTCGGTGAGGGTACCGCGCAGATCCTTGAAGGTCTTCTTGGCTTCCTTGGCCGAGCCGTCGGCGGCCTTCTGTCTGGGAGCGGTGTCGAAGCCTGCTACGGAGATGCCTGCCGTTGCGGTGTTCATTGCCTTATAATCGCGTCTGTCGCGGCCGATGACCTGCGACTGGCCGGGATGCACATAGCGGTGGATGGAGATCGCGCCCTCCTTGCCTGCCG
The DNA here is from genome assembly GCA_902479105.1 of uncultured Collinsella sp. Lineage (GTDB taxonomy): Bacteria > Actinomycetota > Coriobacteriia > Coriobacteriales > Coriobacteriaceae > Collinsella. Next base: position 1,016 of record CABSNS010000405.1, read on the forward strand.
CGATAGCGTCGATGGCAAACTTCGGGCCGGTGACAACGTCGCCGCCTGCGAAAACGTCGGCAACGCTGGTCTGGTAGCTGGGCATGGAGACGTTGACGGTGCCCTTTGCGCCGGTGGCAAAATCCATGCCGTTAAGGTCGATCTTCTGGCCGATGGCGGAGATAACGGCGGAAACGGGCAGAGTCTCAAACTTGCCGGTGCCTACGGGCTTGCCGGCTTTAAGCTCCATGACCTCGACCTTGAGCGTCTCGGCCTTGCCCTCGCCGGTGATCTCGACGGGAGAAGCGAGGAACATGAACTTAACGCCCTCTGCGATCGCCTCTTCGACCTCGTCGTCTGCTGCCGGCATCGCGTCTCGGTCGCGGCGGTAGACTATCGTGGTCTTTGCGCCGAGGCGGACTGCCGCGCGCGCAACGTCGATGGCGACATTGCCGCCGCCGATAACGGCAACGCTCTTGCCGATATCGGGCTTCTCGCCGAGGTTGACTTCACGCAGGAAGTCGATGCCGGTCAT
>CABSNS010000406.1:0-1524 GCA_902479105.1 uncultured Collinsella sp.
TCGTCGGCAGCGTCAGATGTGTATAAGAGACAGGACAGGTACAATGATGAACACTGTACCGTAGCGGAGCGCCCCGCGCGCGCCGCAATCACGCGAAAGGGTTTCCCATGGCCGAGATCTCGTCCTCCCGCATCGTCATCACCGTCCTTGGCAAGAACCGCCCCGGTATCGTCGCCGGCGTCACCCGTGTTCTGGGCGAGGCCAACGTCGACATCCGCGACATCACGCAGTCCATTATCGAGGACATCTTCACCATGACCATGCTGGCCGACACCGCCGAGTCTAAGCTCGACTTCGCCGAGCTGCAGAAGGCGCTGGCCGAGGCCGGCGAGCTTTCGGGCGTCAACGTGTCCATCCAGCGCGAGGACGTCTTCAACTTTATGTACCGCCTGTAGCGAGCAAGCCGCTGGGGATAGCCTGACGCGCGCATGCCCATGCAAGTCACCCCGATGCGGCCCGGAGAGGAGCGCGCATGGCCTACGACGCCAAGAAAATCTATTACCGCTTCGATGACCACTTGAGCCGCCTGGTTCTGGATTACGAAGCAAGCCGCCAGATTTCGCCCGAGAGCGAAAGCCTCTACCACGGCCTGCCGACCGACCCTTATGACGAGGGCCTGTTTGTCGAGCACAATGTCAAGCGCGGCCTGCGCAATGCCGACGGCTCGGGCGTGGTCGCGGGCCTCACTCGCATCTCGGATGTGCACGGCTACAACAAGGTCGACGGAAAGGTCGTGCCCGATCAGGGCAAGCTCACGCTTCGCGGCTACAGCATCGAGGATCTGGTCAACAATGCCCAGGCCGAGAATCGCTATGGCTACGAGGAAGTCGCCTATCTGCTTATCACGGGTTCGCTGCCCAACAAGGAAGAGCTCGGCGGCTTCTGCGAGCGCCTAGGTGCCTTTAGACATCTGAGCGACGAGTACGTCAAAGAGTTCCCCATGACCACGGTGTCGTCGAGCATCATGAACGTGCTCCAGCGCGCCGTGCTGCTGCTCTACGCCTTCGATGCCGAACCAGACGTGATCACGCCCGAGCACGAAATCGACGTCGCCATTTCCATGCTCGCACGTCTCCCGCGCATTGCCGCCTTCGCACACATGGCCTCGGTCGCCAAGCTTCGCGGCTCCGAGGTTCACGTGCCGCACCCTACGCCCGGTCTCTCCACCGCCGAGACCATCCTACAGGTCCTGCGCGGCGGCATGGCATTCACCCGCGATGAGGCGATGCTGCTCGACGTTATGCTCATGCTGCATGCCGAGCACGGCGGCGGCAACAACTCCACCTTCGCTTGCCGTGTGCTGTCGTCTTCGGCCACCGACCCGTATTCCGCCTACGCCGCGGCTATCGGCTCGCTCAAGGGCCCGCGCCACGGCGGTGCCAATGCCAAGGTCGTGTCTATGCACGAGGACATCCGCGCGCATGTCTCCAACTGGGAGGACGAGGACGAAGTCGCGGCCTACCTGGGCAAGATCCTCGACAAGCAGGCCTTCGACGGCACGGGCCCTGTCTCTTATACACATCT
>CABSNS010000407.1:0-1508 GCA_902479105.1 uncultured Collinsella sp.
TCGTCGGCAGCGTCAGATGTGTATAAGAGACAGGTAATGCGGGGCGGCAGCGTTCTCCCGCGCAAGGCGAACGCCGGCGCGATGCGAAAGAACGCGATAGCAGCCCACGACGACAGCCACAGAACCAAGAACTCGTTAACGGGCATCGCGGGCACCTCTTCCGTCAAATACAGCATCGCACGCCAGCGCAATGGCAATGCCGACCACGACGCTTGCCGGCACGGCAATATTCGTGAGGCCCAAGAACTTGCATACGGCGACGGACACCGCACCCGAAACCGCCGCGACAACGTTGCCGCGCGACAGCCGCTGCGAAAAGAGCAGGCAGATAAAGAGCGAGGTGCAGACAAAGGCTGCAATGGCGGTGGGAACATCGACAACGGCGCCGACGATGGCGCCCATCGTACACGAAACGCCCCATGTTGCGATAAGGATCACGTTGAGCACGAAGGACTCACGCGGGCCCCAATCCTCCCCTTCAACCAACTTGGCAAGCGAGATGCCGTATGCCTCCTCGGTAAGTGTCGCGGCAACAGCCAGCGTCTGACGCTTCGAGGCACCCCTCAAATGCGGCGCGATCGATGCCGAGTAAAGTGCAAAACGCGAGGAGATGGCGGCAACGCTCGCGATAATCGAAGGTGCCGGTACGCCCGCCAGCCAAAGATTGCAGATCATAAACTGGCCGCTGCCCGTCACAAACGTGCTGCTCAGGGCAAAGACCATCCAGGGTTCCATTCCCGTCTGCCCCATGATCATTCCGCACGGCGCGCCTATTGCAACATAGGTAAGCATCACTGGCCAGACGGTTCTAACGATTTTGAGCACCATACGCTTCTCATCCTGACAAGGTCTCCGAACCGCATGTAGCGACACGGCAGAATCATCATCCGACAGCAACCGAGTTCACCTACAATTGCCACCGGATCGAAAGACACAACTTTTTAGGAAGTCATTATGACAGCTATCGATCGAGACCGGGCGCGCGCGGCCTTCAAAAGCTACACCGATGCCTACGACGCCACCAACCCACGCATCGCGCTCAAAATCGAGCATACGTACCACGTGGCCGAGGCATGCGATGCCGTAGCGCGCGAGCAGGGCTGGTCGTCAGAAGATATTGACCTGGCATGGCTTTGCGGCCTGCTACACGATATGGGCCGCTTTGAGCAGCTGCGACGCTGGGACACCTTTAAGGACGCCGAGAGCATGAGCCATGCGGCGCTGGGCATCGAGGTCCTCTTTGGCGAGAATCCCGCCGATGCACCCGCCGTAACGAGCATCCGCGACTTTATCGATGACCCGGCAGAAGATGAGCCCATCCGAGCGAGCATTGCCTATCACAGCGATTTCCGTCTACCCGCGCAGCTCGACGTGCGCACGCGAAGCTTCTGCGATATCGTGCGCGATGGTGACAAGATCGACATTATGCGCACCATCGCCGACAGCACCGTCGACACCATCCCTGTCTCTTATACACATCTCCGAGCCCACGAGACTCCTGAGCATCT
>CABSNS010000408.1:0-1501 GCA_902479105.1 uncultured Collinsella sp.
GAGACAGCGCAAAGAACTCCGTTGCAGACAAGCAGGCCGCCTACGCCGCCGCCAGCGATGAGCTCGCAAAGTATTCTGCCGATGTTGCTGCGGCTCAGGAAAAGGCTGACAAGGCTCATCAAACGCTTGATGAAGCCACGGCAGCCCAGACGTCTGCCCAGAGTGTTCTCGAAAAGGCGGAGCGCGACGCGGCTGCCAAGAAGCAGGCCCTCGACACCGCGAAGGACAACGCCGAGGCCAAGGCGGCGACCGCGGAGCACGCTGCGAGCGATCTGACCACGGCGAAAAACGACTTTGCTTCAAAGAAGGCCCATGCCGACGCCCTGAGCAATGCAGCCGATAATCTTGCCACCGCCGAGGCGGCCAAGAAGGAGGCCGACGCAGCAGTTACCGAGGCCGGAGTCGCCCTTAGCACGGCAAATGATGCCATCGCGAACGCCGAGCAGGCGGTCGAGAATTCTCAGGCCGCATCGGACGCCGCTGCTGCTACTCTCGGAAAGCTCAAGTCCATCAACGTCGAAAACGGCATTGCTACTGGCTCTGACGCAAACGCGAACGATACGCTCAATGCCCTCTTTGCCAAGTGCGTCGCCGCCAAGCAGACAGAACATAACGCAAAAGCCGCACTTGATGCCGCTCAGGCAGACCTTGATGCTGCGACGCCCGCCTACACCGCGGCTCTCAACGGCTACAACGAGGCGAAGGCAAAACGCGTAGCCGCCGAGCAAGCCCTGAAGGACGAGATCGCCCGCCAGGAGCAAGAGGCGGCGAAAGCCGAGCAGGCCAAGATCACGCAGGCTGCCGCTAAGCCGGTTACTGGAAAGCCGTCTGCCGGCAACGCCAAGACGGCCGCCAACTCGGCACTTCCCACCACAGGCGACAATGCTGCGCTCGCCGGTGAGACGTTTGTCATCGGAGGTGTCGTGCTCGTAGCCGCCGGCGTCTTTCTGACTGACAAGAAGCGTCGTCAGGAGTAAGGATTTCGGGAGGACGGCTTCTCCCCCTCCCACCGCTTCGCAAACCCTGCCCAACATGCGCCGGGGCGCCCATCACGCGGGCGCCCCGGCGTTTTACGTTGTATGCCCGGGGCATCTGCTCCGAGATTGTCTCGATCTGTAACATCTAGCAGGAAAAACGGTCCTTAGGTGTTACAGATTGAGACGTTAAGTTGTGACTCGATGTAATGTCTGGATCTGTAACAGTTACTCGACAAAAACGGGTCTAGTTGTTACAGATTGAGATGATTGGTTGAGACGGCCCATCGGCCAACCAACCACCTTCATCTGTAATAAAAACTCATATATTTCTTTCTGTACTGGACACCCCCAGGGGGTATGGGTGTATAGTATCGGATGGTTAACATTTCCGACACTACGTCACAGAAAGGAGAAGCCATGGCTCAAGATAAGTTCGATGTGGGCGGCATGACGTGCGCCGCCTGCCAGGCGCACGTGGACCGTGCCGTGAGCAAGCTCGACGGCGTCCAAAGCGTCGCGGTCAA